>JAOZTV010000184.1:2500-6421 GCA_029939015.1 Candidatus Aminicenantota bacterium | reverse complement strand
CATTATCAATACTCCAAAAATCTCTGTAATCGACATTTGAACCCTCAGCCTTACTCAAAACCTTGGTTATTGCTGCTGTTAATGTTGTTTTACCATGATCAACATGACCAATTGTTCCAATGTTTAAATGGGGTTTACTTCTATCAAACTTTTCCTTTGCCATTATTTTCCTCCTATTGTTTTCATAAATTCATTTATTTTTAATTTAACTTTATTTATCATTTTAATTATTTGCGTATATACCCAATTGATTAACTAAAACATTCTCAGTCTTTGCCTTAGACATTTTAACATAATCAAAAAATTCCATTGAATAATTTGCCCTACCCTGAGTCATAGTTCTTAAACTTGTAGCAAATCCGAACATATTAGACAGTGGTACAATTCCATCTACTATATGGATGTTATTCTTATTTTCCATATTATTTATCTTACCATCTCTTGCATTAATATCAGAAATAATATCACCAAGATATTCATCCTGAACTAGAATTTCAATTTTCATTACCGGTTCAAGTAAAATTGGTTTAGCGTTTTTATAGGCATCTCTAAATGCCTTTGATGCAGCAATCTTAAATGCAATTTCATTTGAATCTTCATCGTTATACGAACCATCAATTAGAGTAACCTTAATATCAGTAATAGGATAACCAGCTAGAGTTCCTGTAGTCAAAGACTCTTTAATTCCTTCCTGAATTGGATTATAAAATTCAGATGGTATCTTATTTGAATCTATTTTAATATCAAATTGAAATTTTTCTTTGCCTTCCAATGGGTCAATTTGTAAAACGACATGACCATATAATCCCTTACCACTTTCCTGTGCAATATATTTCTCTTCGCCAATACCATTTATTTGAATTGTCTCTTTATAATATACTCTTGGCTTGCCCATTTTTGTATCAAGTTTAAATTCTCTGAGGATTCTCTCTTTAATTACCTCTAAATGAAGTTCACCCATTCCAGATACAATTTTTTGACCTGTATTTTTATCAATATAAGTTTTAAAAGTTGGGTCTTCATCCGATATTTTTTCAAGAACTAACTGTAATTTGTCATGATCTGAAGTTAATTTTGGTTCAATTGTAGAAGAAATTACAGGATCAGGAAAGGCAATGTTCTCAAATTCAATTTGATTTGCAATATCACATAAGGTATCGCCGGTATGTATATCTCCAATTCCACCTGTTGCACCGATTTCACCAGTAAATATTTCTTTAACTTCTACTCTTTTCTGTGCATACATCTTATAGATTTTTGAAAGTCTGACTTTCTTACCAGTTGATGCATTTATGATTGTTGAACCTGCTTTCAGTGAGCCTGAATAAACTCTGAAAAAAATTAATTTACCAAGATGTTCGTCAGTTAATATTTTAAAAACAAAAGATGAATAATGTTCCTTATCATCAATATTTCTTATCATTTCATTACCTTTTTTAGGACAAAACCCACTAACTTCTTTTTTGTCTTTTGGAGAAGGTAAATAATAAATAATTGAATCAAGGAGACTTTGTACTGCTTTATTCTTAAAAGATGACCCCATTAAAACAGGAAACAAATCTAAAGATAAAGTAGCCTTTCTAATAGCTTCTTTTATTAGTTTTTCAGAAATATTCTTTTTTTCAAGAAATAATTCCATAAGCTCCATATTGTAATCAGATAGGATTTCTAAAAGATTTTCTCTATGCAACTCAGCTTCGATTAACATATCTTCTGGTATATCAGTAATTTGAAATTTAGTACCCATTACATCACTATCATATATATGAGCTTTCATAGTTATTAAATCAATAATACCATTAAATGTATCTTCAAACCCGATAGGTAATTGTAAAAGTAATGGCTTTATTGCAAATTTTTCTTCAATTTCTTCAAGAACTTCGTTATATTCAGCACCATTCCTATCCATTTTATTAATATATATAACCCTTGGAATATTATATTTTTCTGCCTGATACCAGACTTTTTCAGTCTGAGGTTCGACTCCGCCTACTGCACATAATACAACAATAGCACCATCTAAAACTCTTAAAGATCTCTCTACTTCAGCAGTAAAATCAACATGTCCCGGAGTATCAATTATATTTATCTGATTATCTTTCCAAAAACAGGTTGTTGCAGCTGAAGTAATTGTAATACCTCTTTCCTGTTCAAGTTCCATATAATCCATTGTTGCAGTTCCATGATGAACTTCACCAATTTTATAATTTTGTCCAGTATAAAAGAGAATTCTCTCGGTAGTTGTGGTCTTACCCGCATCTATATGCGCCATAATCCCTATATTTCTTGTTTTTTCTACCGCTGTCTTTCTCATTTTCTTATTCTTTTTCTTAGTTTCCTACCATTTATAATGAGCAAAAGCCCTATTTGACTCTGCCATTTTATGTACGGTCTCTCTTTTTTTCATTGCTCCACCTTTTTCACTAAAGGCATCCATAAGCTCTCCAACCAATTTATCTTTAAAGGATTTACCACCTCTATCTTTTGCATTAGAGATAATCCATCTAATACCTAAAGCATAAGATCTTTCCTTTCTTACGTCCATTGGCACCTGATATGTAGCACCACCAACTCTTCTTGATCTTGTTTCAGTCTGTGGTCTTACATTTTCAATAGCTTTTAAAACTACTTTTAAAGGATCTTCGTTCAGTTTTTCCTTTAATACATCCATACTTCCATAAACTATTTTTTCAGCTACAGATTTTTTTCCATCTTGCATAATCCCATTAATTAATTTTGCTATATGAGATGATGAATATACTGCATCATAAATAGTTTCTTTATTTCTGGTTACTTTCCGTCTTGGCATCTAAAACTCCTTATACTTTTTTCTGTCTTCTGGTACCATATTTTGATCTACTTTTTTTTCTTTCTTCTACTCCAGTAGCATCTTTAGCACCTCTGACAATATGATATCTAACACCTGGTAAATCCTTTACTCTCCCACCTCTTACTATTACAATAGAGTGCTCCTGTAATGAATGACCTTCACCTGGTATATAAGCAGATACTTCAATCCCATTTGTTAACCTGACTCTGGCTACTTTTCTCATAGCTGAGTTTGGTTTTTTAGGATTTGTTGTAAATACTCTAGTACAAACTCCCCTTTTCAATGGACAGTTATCAAGTGCCGGAGAATTACTCTTTACTTTCAGCTTCTTTCTTCCTAATCTAACTAATTGGTTAATAGTTGGCACAAACTACCTCCTTAAAATTGTATTTTTTTGGTTTGTGTTTTTTTAAAAACGTTCAATATTCAAAAAATATTAACTTTCAATATTGAATTATAGCATAATTTTAGTATTATTATCAATACCTTATAAATTATTTCTTATCAAAGTACAAATAATCACTTATTTTTTGTTTTTTTGGTTTGTTTTTGATTTTTTTAATTTGAGGTTAAAAACCTAAATTAAATAAATTTTATAAATTTCAGATTTGAGGTTATAAACTTAAATCAAATGATTTTATAAATGAGATGGATAAAGATGTTATGCTGGAAAGTTAAATTAAAACCGCAGGCATACCCTTAGGTATGTTGAGGATTTTTATTTAGCTTTACGGTATGACAGATTTGTTCAGATCGTTATAAAATTGTTTGATTTGAGTTTTAAAATAAACCCGGTGACGACCTACTTTCCCACATCGGTAACAATGCAGTATCATCGGCACAAAGGAGCTTAACTTCCGGGTTCGGAATGGGACCGGGTGTAGCCTCCTTGTTATGGTCACCGGGAAATAATGCGATTTCCCTTTGACTCTTTGTCAGTTAATAGTTTTTAGTCAATAGTTTTTAGTTGTTTTTCAACTCAAAACTCATAACTAATAACTCAAAACTAACTAAGCGTTGTTTCTATCATTTTTGTTCTATAAGATATATTGGGTAGTAAAGTTTTTTAAACTTAATGATTAAGGCTCACG
>JAOZTV010000515.1 GCA_029939015.1 Candidatus Aminicenantota bacterium | reverse complement strand
TTTACACGAACCCTTAATATAAAAAACCAAATAACCAGAGTGGTATTTTATTTCCAAAACCTTTTTCAATATCATCTATAGCAAGAAATGAATTCTTCAAATCTTTAATTTGATTAAATGTTTTTTTCTTACCACCTATTTCAAATATATAATTATCATTTACAAGAAAATCTCCCTGATCTGAAACTGAAATATCATTTTTCAAACTTAATGCAGTTATAAAAAAACTTTCTCTGATACTTCCAATTTGAATACTATCCATTGATCCAATTGCATATGACAAATTTGTATTATGTAAAAATATTTTTTCAGGTTTTTCCAATGCACTCAACGATTTTCCTTTTTTGGATACTGTACGGATTAATCCCCCATCTTCTAAATACTTAAGATACATTTTTAGAGTTCTTTCATCTCCAATTTCCAATATTTTTTTTATCTTTTTTAAATCTGGCGTAAAGGGTACAGCGTTTGATATAAATGAAATAAGTTTTTTTATTTTTTTTAAACCAAGACCATTTAATCTCGGATATATTGACGAAAGATCACTTTCGATTATAGTATGAACATTTTGTTCCAGAGTTATGAAGAAATAATCCATCTCATTATATTCTATGAAATATGGATAGCAACCAAATTTAAGATATTTTTTAAATAAGGGTAATATTTTATTTGTTGTTTTTTCTATTTTATTAATAATTAAATCTGATATATGATTATGATTATTTATAAGTTGTTCCAAGGTATAGCTTTCTAACTTTATTTTACCTATCGAAAGTTCTAAAAACTCACGAAATGACATTACAGCCATTTTATAAACAATTGCCCTTCTACTCAAATCATGACTTCCCTTATATATCTCAAGTGCAGAGCTTCCGGATGCTATAATTTTTAATTTTGGAAAAGTATCATAAATACTTTTTAAATCTCTGGACCATTCAGGATACTTATGAATCTCATCAAAACAAATTAACTCCCCGCCTTCATTAATAAAATCTTCGGTTATTTCATAGAGCGAGCTGTTTCCAATTAAAAAATGATCTGCCTGAATATATATTGCTTTTTTACTATATTTTTTATGTTTAACATAATCTAAAAGATGCTGGATAATCACTGTAGTTTTGCCAACACCTCTTGGCCCCAAGATTATTGAAAATCTATTGTTTAGAGAATGTTCTTTTTTAAAATATCTAATATATTCTCTATTATAGTTTTCAATAAACTTCCAACTTAAAACAAATAGTTTATCAAGCATTTTATCTCCCCCAAACCACAATGTAGTATCGCACAACCATTATATATGTTTTTTATTAGGATTGCAATACCACCGCAAACAATAATGAAACAAAATAGAAAAATAAAAATAGCGATTGTTAGCAGTTATTCGAAATTTTCGAACTACTGAATTTTCTTCTATTTCGTTACTTTTTTAAAAATTTCTTTTAAATGATAATTTATAGTATTTGTTTCTACCTTAAAAAAAGCACTCCCATAAGTTTTTGTGTAAGCCAGATAGTTTTGCTTTCATATCGTGCTTCTATATTTAATTATAATATACCCAGTATAACATTCTGAGGTATATTGGAAAAAATCAATCTACATTAATAGAACTATATTCAATAATTTGATCAAGTTCTTCTTTGCTAAATACATTCAATAATTTTTGATGATATTTAAAACCCATTTTTTCATTCATCTAATATAATTGTATAATAACCTTCTGCTTTACTGTTTATAAATATATTCCAGAATTTTTCCTTGGTCATGAAGTATTCCTCATCATATTGATTAGCATTAATGAT
>JAOZTV010000514.1 GCA_029939015.1 Candidatus Aminicenantota bacterium | reverse complement strand
CCAAGAAGTCCGGTAGTTTCTCTTTGAGTTTTTGCTCTATCTCTTCCATATAGACCCATATGGCTTGCATTCAATTGTCCTAACATATTATTATACATATCTCTAAAATCTTTTGAGGTTGAGGATTTTAATACCAGTTTTTTATACTTTTTTTGAAGTCCCAACCAATCCTTTCCATGAAAATTAGGGTCATAAAACCTTCTATTTAATGTTTCGGTTGCATCATTAAAAATCTGGACATTTTCCATTGGATGATTAATAGTCATTTTAGCTTTAAAAGGCATTCCTTCAAATTTATTACCCTTAGCTGACATTCTTGCCAGTTTACCACCTTTTGTGAGCATATATATATAAGAACCTTTTGTATCTAATTCTAATCCTACCGGGTTTTTTCCACCCTTTATTATAGACTTCATCTTTGTCTTATTCCATTTTATACTAAAGAGATTGTTTCCTTTAGTACCTGGTGATGATGCAGTAAAATAAATGATTTTTCCATCTTTTGAAAAGAGAAATGATGTCTCATCTCCAGGAAGTGAAGTTACTTGAACAAGTCTTTCATATATATTTTCAAAATCTATCTGCACAGGTTTTATAGTACTTTTTTTACTAGATTCTTTGTCTTTCTTATCTTTTACATCTTTGACAGGTTTTTTTTTCTTCTCTTTTTTATCATCTTCATTATCCCAATCTAATTTTGTTTTTTCCCAATCGCTCTTTTTTAACCATACATACCATATATCATAATTTTGATTATTCCGTTGAGATATAAAACCAAGCTTTGACCCATCTTTGCTCCATACAGGACTTGCATCAACTCTTGGATGCATACTTATATTAACAGGTTTTTTGCTATTATCTGCTTTATGAATGAATACTTCACTATTAAAATTCAAGTCAGCTTTTGAATATGCAAGCCATTGACTATCAGGACTCCAGTTTAATCCACTTGGATTTGCCCACCCATCAAGAAGAGTTTTTTCGTTGGTTAATACTCCTTCATTTGAAATATCAGCAACAATAAGTTTGCCACTTCCTCTTAAAAATGCCAATTTTTTCTTGTCTGGAGAAATCATCAAGTTACTTTCAATTATTTTTGTATTTGTAATTTGAATAATTTTTCGTTTTAAAGTTTTAAAAAGATTTTTTTCATCCTTATCGTCTGACAAAACCATAAATATATTTTGTGTTCCATTTCTATCACTGGTAAAGAGTAATTTATTATCTGTCAGCCAGCTTATATTACTATCCATAAAAGGATGATTTGAAAGATTTACTGTTCTGCTTTTTTTCTTATCATTTTTTTTGATAAATACTTCCCCTCTTATAACAAAGGCCGTTAATTTACCATTTGGAGAAACTGAATATTCAGTAGCCTTTCCCATCATTGTCTTTCTTTCAATAGGATCAAATCTATAGTCTGCACCAATCTTAATTTCAAGGATTTCCGGTTTATAGTTTTTCAAATCCATTGTATATATTGAAGTTTCTACTTCCATTGCAATAATTTTTTTATCTAAACTTATATCAAAATATCTTACACCAAAATCTTTAAAATATGTTTTTTGACTTACAGCAGTTCCCGGAACATCTTTAACCTGCAATGAATGAATATTATATTTACCAGAACTTGAGCTGATAAAAAGAATTGTATCATTATCCTGCCACCTTGGGTAAAAATCATTCCCATCATATATAGTCAATTTTGTATATTCTTTCTTTTCTATATTATACAACCAGATATTTCTATTCGCAGGTCCTTTATAGTCTTCTCGTTCAATTCTACATGAACCTCTTGTAAAAGC
>JAOZTV010000183.1 GCA_029939015.1 Candidatus Aminicenantota bacterium | reverse complement strand
TAATGCAGATTCGTAAAGATATTTGTTTATTGTGAACTGGTCAGCTTTAATATTTGGGAAAACTTCATTCCATACTTCATCGTCTTCCATACATAGGTATAGTGGTAATGTGTTTGATATTATTTCTTCAATTTGCTTTTTGACATAGAGAAACATTTCGATTCTTAGTGGTTTAAAATATCTGTATTTGCCGTCATAGCCTTTTATTAATTCACCTTCAAAAAGAATTGATTTTTTATGTCGGAATATATGCTCTTTGAGTGATGACGGAAATCTTAATGCACCAAGGCTCCACCATGCTACCTTTGACGGGTCAAGGTATTTCGAAATTTCAAGTATTAATTGTCTGTATTCCTCTTTCCAATTATCAAAAAGTATAAGGGGATCAAAATGGAGTGCTACTTTAAATCCTGCTTCCTGAACAATTTTCAAGGCATCCAATCTTTTTTTTAATGAGACTGCAAAATGCTCTTCTGTTTCAATAATATTTTTTGGGTTTAATGACCAGGCAATAATAATATTTTTTTTTATGTTTCCAAACTTAATTAGATTTTCAATATTTGCTGATTTGGTTTTGAATTCAAAGAGAATATCAGGGTATTCAGAAAATATTTTTAATATTTTTGTTGAATAATTTGTTTCTTTATCATAGGCAAGTGAATCAGATAATTCACCTGTTCCAATTCGTAAATACTTTTCTGTTTTAGAAGTAAAATCTAATTCTTCAATAAGTTTATCAAAATTAGTGAAAAACACAGGCTCTTTGGTGTCAAGATAAGTCTGTAATATACAATAAGAACAATCATAAGGACAACCTGTGTGTAGATTAATATTAAAATAGCCACAAGAAACAGCCTCAGGAGAACAAGGACATCTCTTAACAAATTGTCCTTTCTGCGTAGTATATTTAATCATTTGTTTAAGAGGCAGGGAGGCACGGAGTATAGTGCATATAAGGCCTATTTTTCATAACGATGTTTTTTATGAGTTCTTCAATTGGTTTACTCATTGCCTCTCTGCCTACTTGCCTCTTTGCCTATATTTCTAACACTCCTGAAATTTGATATTTCGCCATCTTTTACCTTTAGTAAATATGCTTCATTCTCAATTTTTCCAACAGAAATAATAAACTCAAACTCAACTTTTCTTTTTATACTTGAAAGGTCAGTGGCTTCTGCCTTAATTAAGCTCATAGTGTCTTTATCTTTTTCTCTTAAAATGACAATCATTTTATTTGGATTGCCTTTGCCAATTATTGCATTAATTATATTATCGTTTTCTATTAATACTTTACTTGTATTTAAAATAGGATCTTTTACTCTTTTTTTATCCTCATTAAGCACAAAAAAAACTCCAAAAATAAAAAGTATTAGAACACCAACTCCAACAGCATATATCATTTTATTAGATTTCTCTGGGTTTACCTGTTTAAGCAAACCCTTTTTTCTTCTTTTACCCATTGATTAACTCCTTTTTAATTAGGCAAAGAGGCAAGTAGGCAAGGAGTTTAGGTCTTATTTTTTTTTTTACTCATTGCCTCTCTGCCTACTTGCCTCCCTGCCTTTCTTGCCTCTTTGCCTTTCATTACCTACGGCACTACAACATTATTAAATATTTCTGTAATAATGTCATCGCTTGTCATTTCTTCTGCCTCTGCTTCATAAGACAGTATAATTCTATGCCTAAGCACATCTCTTCCAATTAATTTTACATCCTCAGGTGTTACATATCCTCTTCTTCTGATAAATGCCAAAGCTTTTGCAGCTTCTGTTAAGCCGATTGAAGCTCTTGGTGATGCACCAAATTCTATTAGATTTTTAAGTTTTGGGAGACCTGCTTTTTCAGGCTCTCTTGTAGCAAATACTAAATTAATAATATAATCATGAATTTTTTCATCCATATAAACCATTTTATAAGATTCGTGCATTCTAAAAATATCAGCTTTATCGCATACTTTTGAAATTGGTACTGAATTATATCCTGTCATACGTTTTACAATTGCTTTTTCTTCTTCTTTGGTTGGATAATCAACTTTGATTTTCAATAGAAACCTGTCAACCTGTGCTTCCGGTAGGGGATATGTACCTTCCTGTTCAATTGGGTTTTGAGTAGCCATTACCATAAATGGTTTGTCTAGTTTAAGTGTATCATCACCAATTGTTATCTGTTTCTCCTGCATTGCTTCCAATAAAGCACTTTGTACCTTTGCAGGTGCTCTATTGATTTCATCTGCAAGAATAAGATTTGCAAAAATAGGTCCTTTCTTTACATAAAAATCTGTCGTTTTTGGATTAAATACCTGAGTACCTGTAAGATCGGCAGGAAGCAGGTCTGGTGTAAATTGAATTCTGGAAAAATCCAAGTTTAAAACCTCCGATAAGGTTTTAATAGCAAGCGTTTTTGCAAGACCTGGCACACCTTCTATTAATATATGTCCTGATGTAAGTATTCCAATTATCATTTTTTCAAGTAATGGTTTCTGACCAATAATTGTTTTTTCCATTTCCATAATAATTCTGTCAACTATCTGGCTTTCTTCTCTTATTTTTTCATTAATAAATGTAATATCCTGATTCATTTTTCCTCCGTTTAAATTCTTATGTATTTAATCTAAAATCTGTTCCTCTTATTAATACTGGTTTTGTTATCTCAAATAGTCTGCTACGTATTCTATCACCAACTCGGTCAGTCAGGGAATCATTATTGTCCGAGACTGTATCAAAATAATTTGTTGCAAAAAGTGTCATCAATTTATTATTATATCTCTTGTTAATTATATAATATATATAATTTTGTACCCATGGACTTGTTTTTGATGCCCCAAGCTCATCAAAAAGAAGTAATTCTACACTTGTTAATTTATTTACCAACTGACTTATTTTTCCATAGTCTCTTGAGCCTGCATCCTCACCTGAACCCATTATTCTGGTAAGGTCATTCCAGTCAATATAGTAAACATTGTTTTTCTTTTTAATTAATTCATTGCCTATTATACATAGTATAGTTGTCTTACCCAGTCCCACGCTGCCTTGTAGCAGTAATCCTTTATCATTTGCAGGATATTCTGTTACGAATTTTTGAGCTATGGTTTTTATCATCTTTTGTGATTCATTATTATTGGTTATATAACCATATTTGAAAGATATTCCTGAAAACCTGTTTGGAATATTGCTTTGTTTGCTTAAGAATTCAACTGACTTTTCTCTCTTACATTCGCATTGTCTGGCATTGTCTGCACCATCACTTTTGGTAAAAATCCAGCCAATACCATTGCATTTTTTACAATGTTCCATCAATTTAAAACTCCATAAACACCTTTCTTTTTAAGTGTTTGCTTTAGCTTTTTTAATGCCTTTGTCTCAATTCGCCTTATTCCTTCAGGACTCATATTCATTATTTTTGCTATCTGGCGAAGTTTTAAAGGTTCGTCATTTTCAAATCCAAATCTGAGTTTTATAACAAGTTCTTCTTTTTCATTCAATTCTTCAATATCAGTTTTGATTAGATCTTTTAAAGCTAAGGTTTGCATAAGCTCTTCAGGATTATCAGCGTTTTTATCCTGAATGAAATTTGAAAGTTTTGGAGAACTTGGGTCTCTAATACCTTTATCAAGCGAGAGAATCTCTTCAGGTACAGAAAGCAGGACCTTGATTTTTTTTTCCGGAACTTTGAGTTCTTCAGCAAGCTCTTTTATTGTTGGTTTTTTTCCTAATCTTTTTCCCAACTTATATTTTACTTTTTTAAATTTTAAATAATCATTATAAAAAATATCAGGTAAAGAAATTAAATTCTGGTTTTTTGAAAGGTATTGTCTTATTTCACTTTTAACCCACCAGAGGGCGTAGGTGAAAAACTTATTATCTCTTGAAAGATCAAAACGTTTTAAGGCTTCAATTAATCCTTTATTACCCTCATTGATAAGATCTAATAGGTTGTCTTTTTTAAAATAATACCTTAAGGCTTCTCTAATAACAAGTCGTTGATTGGAAATTATCAGTTTTGAAAACGAATTTTCATTTCCATCTTGAGCTTCTTTTATAAGTTTCCGTTCCTCTTCTGTTGTAAGAATAGGTATGTTTTTTATTTTTTGAAAATATAAACTCAGTGAATCATTTGAGCTAGTTATCTTTTTTGTCATTATTAAAAAGTGCTAAATTTGTTGTAGATAATTTTACAATGGCGTTTTTTTTCTCTTCAAACAATACGTCCTTGTCCGAAAATTCTTTTTTTAATTCTTCAATGAATTTTGAAAACTCAACCTGCATAATTTTCATTTTCTCTTTCATATTGAATATTATCTCAATACCCGCAAGATTAACTCCCATATCCCTTGATAAGTTTAATATAAATTCAAGTTTTTCAAGATCTTTCTCAGTGTATATTCTTGTGTTCCCGGAAGATCTTGTAGGGATTAATAAACCTTCTCTTTCATATAGTCTTAGTGTCTGGGGGTGTATATCATATTTAGATGCAACGGCAGAAATTAAAAAAGTTTTTTCTTTCATTCTACAAACCCCTCTCTCGGATTATACTTAGCTTTTTTATCTATTGCTTTTAAAAGTTTTCTTATTTCAACATCTTTTATAGATGGAGGCACTATCTTAATCTCAACGATCATATCGCCCTTTGTTTTTGATTTATTATTTCCTACTCCTTTCTCTTTAAGTCTCATTTTCTGACCCGAACTGGTTGAAGGAGGAATTTTAAGAAGGGTTAATCCGTCAAGGGTAGGTACTTCGACCTTACCGCCTAATGCAGCTTCGCTGAAAGTTATTGGTAGTGTTATTTCAAGATTAGCCCCATTTCGTCTGTAAAATTTATGCTTTGTTACATTTATTGTAATAATGAGATTACCCGATGAGCCACCAAATTTCCCTGCATTTCCTTTATTAGGAATTCTTACCTTAGATTGATCATCAACTCCCTGAGGTATTCGAACTCTTATCTTAGTCAATTTATCAATTCTTCCATCACCGCCACAAGCCTTGCAATTATTACCGGGTAAACTACCACTGCCTCCACAACCCTCGCATGGAGCTGCAAATTTCATAAATCCTGTCTGTTTCTGGGTCTCACCACGTCCCTTGCAGTAAGGGCATATAATCTTTTTTGATTTTGGGTCTATTCCCTTGCCTGAACAGGAGTTACATTTGTCTTTTCTATTTACCTGTATTGTAGTTTCTATTCCTTTGACAGCATCAATAAAATTGAGATTTATTGAATATCTAAGATCTTCACCCCTCATTGGTCTGTTTTGTGTTGACCTTGGGTTAGGTTGTCTTTGTTGCCCGCCAAAAATTGTTTCAAATATATCACCAAAAGAACTGGAACCGGAATTATTGAAATTAAAACCATCAAAGTTTTGCGAAGTCCTGCTATTATTTGAGAATGCACCAAGGTCACCGTACATATCGTACTTTTTTTTCTTTGCAGGGTCACTTAATACTTCATAGGCTTCTGTAATTTCTTTAAATTTCTTTTCTGCTGCTTTATCATCAGGGTTTAAGTCAGGATGGTATTTTCTTGCTAATTTCCTAAATGTTTTTTTTATTTCAGCATCAGTTGACTTCTTACTGACACCAAGTATTTTATAATAATCACTCATAATAGAATTTTACTCGACAAAACAGAAAAAATCAACTAATTTCCTGTCTGAAAAATTTCTGATTTTTTAAAATGTTATAAATATTGGTCTTATTGTTTACAAAATTGTTTTTTTAGTATGTAAACTGAAGTTAAATCTGTCATTCAGTTGACAAAATTCTTAAATAATTCTATTATTTATTTATGAGCAAGAGGTTAAATAAAATTGACATAAAAAAAGAAATCCTTAATGAAGACTGGATTAATCATCCTCACGATAAGTTCTTTAAGATTGTGTTTTCTAAAATTGATAATACAATAGATTTTATATCAAAAATATTTCCCACTGATGTTGTAAATTTGCTTAACTTAAACTCTTTAAAACTTGAAAAGGATTCATTTTTAGATGAAAAATTAAAAGATTCATTCTCTGACCTCGTATTTTCAATTAAATTAAAGTCACAGAATAAAATAAAAATTTCATTATTATTTGAGCATAAAACGAAGCAGGCTGATGATATTTATATTCAATTATTAACTTATTTACTAAATTTTTACAAAACTATTAAAAAAGGCAAAAAATTAGAACTCATTATCCCAATAATAGTTTATCATGGTAAAAATGAATGGAAGAGAAAAGAATTTAGTGAGTATTTTAATTTTGAAAGTGAAGATTTAAAAAGATTTATTCCAAATTTTGACTATATTTTATCAGATCTATCAATTTATTCAGACGAAGATATCCATTCAAAAAAATTTAGCAGGGCTAAACTTGAGACAGCCTTATTATTAATGAAAAACATCTATGATGTAGAAAAGATAATAAAGAATTTTCAAAAGTATTTAAAAATAATAAAACCATTATTGGATGCAGAAGATAAATAT
>JAOZTV010000182.1 GCA_029939015.1 Candidatus Aminicenantota bacterium | reverse complement strand
TTATTGAAATATATTGCAAAAGGTCTGTATATAAAATGTGCCCATTTTCCGAATGGAACAATTATCATAGCCCATTGAGCAAGAATTGTAATATGTATCAAAAATATCCATAGATTATTCTCAATCATGTCTAAATCAACAAAAACACGAACTGTTATTGCTGTAAATCCCAATAAGAACAACCAGATTAAGAAAAACCAGTCTGTTGGATGAGAGAATTTATTCATCTCTTTATTTTTTCTTATTCTATTAAAAACAAAATGAGGTGTAAAGAAACTAACAGCCAAACTTCCAAAATAGCCCATAATAATTATAAAAATGTTTTCAGTAGAAAACCAGTTTAGAAAAATTGTTGTAAGTAACAGTGTTAGATATCCGGTTACAATAAGCAGATGTTCAAACCACTGAAGTTTACCAGTATCACATTTTAAAGATTGTTTTTGAGTAAACATATGCAGTATTAAATCCCATAATTTATTAATATGTAATGAAATTGGAATTTTTCTTTTCTTTTTTAATACCGTAAGATAATACATACGGACAATATTAGGTAATATTATTGTAAAGGCAACTGAAAAAAGTATTATTATTTCAAATAAGTGTCCAAAATGCATTACTTTATGAGTATCAAAATCTTTAGACCAGCCAATCGTCAAAACACCGGCAGCAACTAAAACAAATCCAATAATATAAGCTATCCAATAATTATAAAGTATTTTTGAAATTCCAGTCCAATCGTAAACAGCAGTTAAATGCCGTCTAAGCGACATCATTAATTCTCCGGGATTTGCTTCCTTTGGACAAGTCTCGCTACATTCTCCACAATAATAACATAACCATGGGTCAACAGATAAATTGATTTTTTCCTCTAATCCGAGAACACTTGCTCTTACCATTTTTCTTGGAAATGAATTATCCTCATTTGAAAGAGTACAAATTGCAGTACAAGTCCCACAATTAAAACAAGCATTTAAATCAAAAGCCCCATATTTTTTTATAGTTTTTGAAAACTCAGGATTTATTTTGGTCATCTTATTTCACCTCTTTTAATTTATAAAAGTAATACTCATCATCATCGTCTATTTTATCAACTTGAACATCTCCGTACTTCATCATTGTCATAAGAGAATATGTTACAAATGAAGCATCCAATTTTGTTTCATCAATAATTTGAGGAATAGTTTTGGACTCTAACTTCAAGGAAGCCTTTATCTTTTTTTTTATACCCATAAACTCTTTTACTCTAATTTTCCCATTTTCAGAAGCTTTTCTAGTTTCTTTTAATATATCAACTGTTTTTTGCTTTTTATTTTCCATAGCTTTACTCCACATCCAACAATGAATCTATCATTCCTTTGATTTCATTATTTGTATATCCAATTATATCAATTGCATCAACCGCACATACAGGTGTACATATTCCACAACCTTTACAGCTTGATTCATTTATTTCTGCAATGATTTTATCTTGATTTTCAACTTTTATTATTGCATTAAAAGGACAGACATCAAAACATTCTCCGCAACCATCACATACTTTAGAATCAATTTTAGCTAAAGTAGGCTCTAATTCAATCTCTCCTTTATTGATTAATGAATAAGCCTTAGAAGCTGCAGATAATGCCGATTTTATTGATTCAGATATACTCTTTGGTCCCTGACATGCACCGGCAATAAATACTCCGTCAATAACTGTCTCAACCGGTCTTAATTTTGGATGAGCTTCATTAAAGAACTTATCTCTTCCAACAGGAATTTTTAATATTTTACTTATATCCTTACTGTCTTTTCTTGATTTCATCCCTGTTACTAGAACAGTTAGATCAGGTTCTAATTCAATAGTTTCTTTATCAGTTAGAAGATCATTAATAGTTACAATTGTTTTACCATTATCAACTTTAACAATAGGAGGGTCATCGTCGTCAAACTTCATAAAAATATCACCACCTTTTAAGGCATCATCAAACATGATTTCCTGTTTTCCATAAGTTCTTATCTGGCGGTATAAATGATAATTTTGGATTTCAGGATTGTCTTCTTTTAAATGAGTTGATACTGCAATTGTTCTAGTACAACATATTCGGGAACAATATTGGTTTTCTCCACTCTCTGCACAGCTTCCAACACAATATATATATGCAATGTTTTTAATATTTTTACCCTTATAGATAAATTCCTTATCATGATTTAATTCAATAATCCTTTCAAATTCCTGAAAAGTGACTATACTTTCATTCTCTTTATAAGAATATTCTCCTTTTTCTGGTTCATAAGGATCAAAGCCGGTACTGACAATAACGGCACCTATGTTTAATTCTTTCTTTTCAGTTTTCTGGTTTAAGTCTATACAGTCCTTATATTTTTCTACTAAAACACTTTTTTGATCAAAGGCACCAAGATCAATAACCGGAATATCTGGAATAGCAACTTCATAATTTTTATAGATTGCCTTTCTTTTTACAAT
Organism: Candidatus Aminicenantota bacterium; assembly: GCA_029939015.1. Classification (GTDB taxonomy): domain Bacteria; phylum Acidobacteriota; class Aminicenantia; order UBA2199; family UBA2199; genus JAOZTV01. The sequence continues at coordinate 4,006 of JAOZTV010000182.1, read as the reverse complement.
ATTAAAATTATACTCATCGTTTACTACAGGATCTAATTCTTCAATCAATTTATCTAATCTTTCTTTTTTTGCATTATCTTTTATATATCTTGGATGAACATCAACTTCTAAAATAAAATTCCCGACATTTCCTGAAATTTTTTTTATTTCTGTATTGAGAAATAAATCAATATTATCCTCTTCTTCTACCTTCTTATACAGCCTTCGTATCAGGCTTTCTCCTGCTCTTCTTTCTGAACACATTTTGCCCCATTGAGAAACTCTACCTCCAACAAAAGAATCTTTCTCTATCAGGTAAACCTTTGTACCGACTTCTGCAAGTTCTCTTGCTGCTCTTAATCCAGCTATACCAGCGCCAATAATTGCAACTGAATTTAATGCAGATATTTTAATTGGTTCTAAAGCTTTAGAATGAAAAGTTTTTGTAATTCCTGCCTTTATCATTTGAATAGCCTTATCTGTAGCTCCGACTTTATCATCTGAATGTGCCCAGGAACCTTGTTCTCTAATATTTACCTGTATATAATTATAAGGATTAAGCCCTGCTCTTAATGCCACATTTCTAAAGGTTGGCAGATGAAGAGTTGGTGAACATGATGCTACAACTAATCCATCAAGTTTATTCTTCTCTATATCCTCTTTAATCTCCCGCTGTGTAGAATCAGCACAGGCAAACATTGTAGTCTTGGAAAGCACAACTCCATTAATTTTTTCTATCTCATCTCTTACCTTGTCCACATCTACATAATCTGAAATATTTGATCCACAATGACAAATATAAACACCTATTTTCTCTTTCATTTCAGGCTCCTTATATAACCTGCAACTTCTGCAGAGGCTGCACCTGCTGATAGTATCGTATCGGGTATATCCATAGGACTGGCGGCAGTTCCAGCCACAAAAACGCCATCTATTGACGTTAATGCCGGATTTATTAATTTATCCTTTTGTTTTATATAATTAAATGGATCAAGTTCAAGCTCTTCATCTTTAAATACCGAAGCTATTTCATTATTTGGCAATAAACCGACAGCTAATACAACCATATCGTGCTCAGCCGTTTTTACCTTTCCACCATTTTCAATATCTTCATAGAAAAGTTCCAGATTGCCATCTTCTTTTTCTTCTATTTTTGCAATTTTACCTTTTACAAATTCAACATCCATATCCTTTGTCTGCTGATAAAATTCCTGAAAACCTTTTCCATAAGCTCTAATATCAATATAATATATTGTTACATCTGCCATGGGCAGAGCTCCCATTAATAACTGTGCCTGTTTTATTGAATACATACAACATATCTGTGAACATATTGGATTACCAACAGACTTATCCCGAGAGCCAGTACAGAGAACATAGGCTATATTATCAGGGCTCTTTCCATCTTTTGGTCTTAAAACAGTATTAAATGGTCTAGTCGGTACAAGTTGTCTCTCCATCTGCATTGCGTGTATAACATTTTTATACCTGCCATAACCATATTCAACTTTTTTGCCAGCATCAAATAAATTAAAACCAGTTGCGATTAAGACTGATGTTACTTCAAAAAGAATTTCTTCGGGTTTTTCAGTAAAGTCTATAGAATTTGCAGGACATACCTTTTCACAAGCCCCGCATAGAATACAATTATCAAGATCAATTGCTGCAACCTTTGGAAGTGCAATAGCAAAAGGAATATATATCGCCTTTCTACCTACCAAATCATATTGGTATTGATCGTCAACACTGACAGGACATACATCTTCGCATAATTGACAACCGGTACATGTATCCTCATCTACAAATCTTGGTTTTTTAATTATTTTTCCAATAAAATGATTGCCTGATTTTTCAATTTCCTTAATTTCACTATAGGTTTTAATTGTTATATTCGGTTCTCTTGTAGTTTCAGACATCTTAGGAGTAGTGATACATGCAGAACAGTCAAGCGTTGGAAAAACCTTACTTAAATGAACCATTTTTCCACCAATTGAATAGTCTTTTTCTACCAAAATAATTTTGAATCCCATCTTCGCTAAATTCAGGGCAGCCTCTTCTCCAGCGATACCACCCCCTATAACCATAACATCAAATTTTTGAACCTTATCTTGGTTATCCATTATTAGAACCTTCCTCTTTTAATTTAGACAATTCTGAATAGAATGTCTTAATATGCTTTACAAACGCCTCGGAGCATACAGAACATATAGCTGCCATTTTCAATCTTGATGGTAGTATCTTCTCCTCTTTCATCATTAAATGAGTTTTGCTTACTATATCGCCTGTCCATTTAGTGCATTTTTCACTATAGGGACAGTCTGTTCCGTCAGCAGCAATAAATACACCGTCGAACCCTTTTTTTAAAGCATGTAAAATCCACTGAGGCTTTACTCCACTCGAACAGGGAAGAACAATTGTATAAGCAGTCGCAGGATAATACATTTTTAATAATCCAGCCATATCTATTGCAAGATCAGATATTTTCTCAGTTGAAAATACAAGGATCTTTGGTTTTGCCTTAAGCTCCTTATTGCTCATATCAGCCTACTTTTTTTTTAAAAACATTCTATAATAGCCGTCTTTTTCAAGATCGCCAAGATACTCATGTCCTTTCTTTTTTGCCCATTTGGGTATATCTCTCTTAGATCCTTCATCAGCAGTTAATACTTCCATAATTCCACCAGACTCCAAGCCTGCAATTGCTTTTTTTGCAGCTAGCAGTGGTCCCGGACATGCTGTACCTCTTGCATCAATAACTTCATCAACTTTTAAATCATTTAATTCTTCTGACATTATATTCTCCTTATTTTAATTCCTACAGGTCGTGCCTGTACAGGCTATGCCTGTTAAATAAACAAATGTACATCTGCTTCTTGAGCAGCTGTAATATATTCACTAATACCACAAATATCATCAACTATATCTACAAAATCTTCGACTTTTTCTCCACCCCACATTTTTCCTGCCAGGCCACAGATATGAATCTTCACATTGGTAAGTTCTTTTGCTTCACGAAAAAACTCCAACCATGGTCTTACATTTAATCTTTTTAATGAAGCCATAAATTCATCTTTTGCATTCGGAAACTCTGCCATTTCTTTAAGAGTGTCAGCGTTTTCTTTTTTAAAAGCCCTTGCGCCCATTAAAAGAACATAAACATCAATTTCCATGTCATCAACGGCAGCACCACTTAAAATAACTCCTGCTCCAGTGAGCTTATCAATACTTCCGCTAAACAAAGCCATACACATTTTTTTTTCCATCTTATCCTCCATCTCCTTAGTTTAATATTTGCAATAACACTATGTTGCGTTATTATGAAATTGCTTAAGTACTATATTATGATAATGGACGGATTTTGTCAACAGTTTTTTAGACAAATAATTTTTTTTTTAACCAATGAAAAGATTGAGAAATATAGCTTAATTTAATCAATAGAAAAAGTTTGTGTTTTTATGGATTGATGTGAAATTTAGTCTTCAATTAAATTGTATATGTCAATATCTTTTTTAATCATATTAGTTTTGTTTTTATTAATTTTGATTATTATTTCTCTTATATTATTACAGACAGTAACAATTTCTTTTTCATTTAAGTAATAATAAACTTTTTGTGCTTCTTTTCTTACTTTAACAATTTCTTTATCTCTAAGAGTTTTTAAATGTTGACTTGTAGTTGCAAGTGAAGTATCTAAAAGATTCGATAGTTCACCTACAGACATCTCACGTTTTTCCAACGCATTTATAATTATTAATCTTTTAGGGTTTGCAAGAGTTTTACAAAAATCAGCATGTATTTCAAATATTTCATTATTCTTTACTTTCATAATTATAATAATATACAATTTACGTTTATTTGTCAAACAAATTTTTTATTTTAATCAGACCAAAATTGAATTTAGATCTGAATTAAAATATCTTGAATTATAAAAAAAAAGCCCAGCTAATTATTAACTGGGCTTTTTAAAACTATGGGCTCGCGTAAAAATAACTTGGATTTTATACTTGATATCGAACCAATCTTCTTC
>JAOZTV010000181.1:946-6471 GCA_029939015.1 Candidatus Aminicenantota bacterium | reverse complement strand
AGAGGCTTTCTCAGTTTTTAATAATATTGACAGGTCAAATGTTAATGCAGAGCTTGGAGTTTACCCACAGGAAACGACAGATTTAAAAAGAATGTCGGTAATGGCAGGTTTTAGACTTAAAAAGAATGTTTTTGATCTTGCTGTCTGGTTTATGTATGAAAACGAAGAAAAAGAGCCGTTTACTCAAAATTATTCAAAAGATCTTATGGATAATGATGGCTCAGGTTTTATTATGCCGTCTGAATATGGTGAGTTCAGGGCAACGACACTTTTTTCAAAGTTAAATATTCCAATAAATATATCAGGATCTGAGCAATTTAGATTGAAGGCTTTTGCTGATTTGAAATATTCTAAAAATGAAGCCTGGGAAGAGGTTAATGATTATAATCTTTTCAATGTTAATAAAACTTCATATTTAATTAGAGAATGGGAAAGTGGAACACCCTATATGAATAATAATCTAAACCTTAAATTTGGTTTAATGGCTGAGTTTAAATTATCAGATTCCTTAGAACTTTATGGAAAATTGTATTTACAAAAGTCTGATTTATCCTTTGACAGTGATATTAATCTGTCGTTTTTTGCACCATACTACGATGTAGGTGTATTGCTTTTTCCAAAAAGTTCAACCTCTATTCTTATCTCTTATGGTTTGTCTGCTCTTGATATCAGAACTAATGTGTCAGGATTTGCCGAACCAAATAGTCCTACATCTATTTACTCATTTTGGAATGATAGAAATGGAGATATGGCATTTCAGGAGAATGAAAGAGGAAGCGTTTATGGCTATTCTGGAGGTAAATATCATTTTGTGAGTGCCGATATTAAAGCCCCGAAGAATGAGAGGTTGCTTGTATCTCTCAATACAAAACTTTCAAAGAATTATAGATTATTTGTAAAGGGTATATATAAGAGAGTAAAAAATAGTTTCTGGGTTAATTTTGACAAGGAATATGGTTTTTATAAAGGTGGGAATGAAGGTCTTTATTATTTTGATAAACCATTTAAAGACTATTATTTAAATAATTCAACTTTAGAGGATGATCCTTTCTCACTTCAATTACTTATAAATTTTATTGGCAAAAAAGAACAAAAGTGGTTTTTTTCATTTTCTTTCTTAGCACATATGGGAATGGGTAATACGAGCTTTGGTAATGGTTATAATAACGATATTGGAATAATTGATGAATCGATGGCTAATCCTAATACTTGGCGTAATGGATTTGGAAGGCTCGATGGAGAACGTGGATTTGTATCAAAATTAAGTTATGGTTTGTTCTTATTTAAGAATTTTTCTATTGGATTGAACTTAAAATATAGAGATGGTAATCCATTTACATTTATGAAGATGTCAAATGACTATAACCAATGGGTTATCTATTATAAAACAATTAAGGGTGAAGATAGCAAGGGAAAAAAGGGTGGTCCAAGAGAGGATTATCTTGCAGATGTAAATATTAAGATAAATTATAAATTTAATGTTGACAGATTTGAGTTTAATTTAGGCTTTTCTTTTTTCAATATATTTGATGTTGGTTATGAACTTTCAGAAATGGTTTTTACAGATGAAAAAGATAGATTTGCTGCTGAGTTACAGATACCAAGAAGTATAAGACTTTCGTTATCTGTGAAATTTTAACCTAAAAAATGACAAAATTTCCTGAAATCCCCGGTTATAAGATAAAAAAAAAACTTGGTCAGGGAGGAATGGCCTCCGTTTTTGAATGCATTCAGGTAAAATTAAATAGAAAAATTGCTATAAAAGTCCTTAATCTTGATACTATTGATAATCCAAGACTATCAAAGCGATTTATTAAAGAAGCCAGAGCCCTATCAAAATTGAACCATCCGAATATTGTATCAATTTATGATATTGGAAAGCATGATAATTATTATTATATTGCAATGGAGTATCTTTCAGAGAGTTTAAAGGATAGACTGCAAAAATCAGGTAAGATTAACCCCGAAAATGCTCTTCATACTGTTTTAACAATATCTGATGCATTATTCTATGCACATAAAAACAATGTTATTCATAGAGATATTAAGCCTGATAATATAATGTTCAGAAAGGATGGTTCGCCAGTATTACTTGATTTTGGGATTGCAAAATATGTTGGAGCAAAAACCAGACTGACTAAGACAGGAGTCTCAATTGGAACACCACAGTATATGAGTCCGGAGCAATGCAATGCTGAAAGACTTGATGGAAGGTCTGATATTTATTCACTTGGAGTTGTTTTATTTGAAATGTTGACTGGAAAAATCCCATACACTGCAAATGATATTTTTGGCATAGCAATGAAACACCTCAAAGAACCAATTCCAGAATTAAAGGGTAAAAACAGACCTTATCAATACTTAATTGATAGAATGATGGAAAAAGATAAGAAAAAAAGAGTTAAAACCAAAACTGAATTATTTCAAATAATAAAAGACCTTTTGAATGTTAATAGCGGTGATATGAAGTTATCAAGGGAAGTTAAATTAAAGAAAAGAAAAAAGCAGACTGAAAAAACCATTCATACAGAAAAGAATATTAAGAAGCGTTTATCAAAGAAAAAAAGGGGGAAAAAAAAGAAAAATAAAACAATTTTCTGGTTCGCCCTTGGGCTATCCCTGATTGTTCTAGCTTTAATCTTAATAGATAATCCAGTTAAAGATAAAATAAATTATTTTATTAATATAATCAAAACCTTTTTTATTGAAAGCAAAGCACTTTAAGCACTTACAGTGCCGTTAAGACCATAACGAAGGCAAATAGGCAGAGAGGCAAGGAGGCAGAGAGTTAGACATATTGGACATCTTTTAAGTTTTTAACTCTTTGCCTCTCTGCCTCCTTGCCTATATAGTTTTGGCTCTGGCTGTGCCAGATTAAGGTCTAATACTAAATTGTAGTTTAATTGTTCCTTTGTCAGAAAATGGATAAAACCTTGATATTGGGTCCCATCTTCTTTCCCAGCTTTTATTATATACAAGATAAAGAGTATTGCCCGGAGAAATTCTCCATACAATTCTTGTGTTTATACCCAACTCTTCACTAACATCATCGTATTGAATGAAGTTTAAAAGACCAAGGTCAGGGTTTAGATAAAAATCAAGCTTTAATCTATATAAGTTCTCGGCAAAATCACCTTCAGGGAATTTCCCTCTAATAAATTCAGCCTGTAAAGCCGTGTTTATATTTCCGTGGAGCTTAAAATTCAAACCAAGTTCAAGCTGGTTAAGTTTGCCATTATAATAATCTCCAAATTTATAACCAATGTCAAACTTTATCATTTTGTATGAAGAAGTTGAGTATTCAAATCTATATCTTAAGAAATTATATCTGCCTTGTGGAATGATAATTCCATCTGAAATTTCAAAACTCTCATCAAGTACATCAATATTAGGCATAATATTAAATTCAATATGCTCGCCATTTTCTGTCCTGAAATTTATTGGTGCAGTAAAAATTCGCATGGTTTCCAATGCACCATTAAGTTTCCAGTGAAAGTTTGTGTAAAACTCAAAGAAAAATTGTCTGATATATTTTCCTATAAAACCTTTCTCAGGTCTTGGTTGATATGAAATTCCGGTACTGATATTTTGCACTCCACTTCTTGATAAAAAAGAAAGGCTTGGCTCAAATGCATCACCAAAATATAAATATGTAAACTGAATATCAAATAGGTCGTTTGGGTAATCGACCTTAAACCCATAAGCGTAGTGCTTGCCATTTTCAATATTGTTTTTATTATATGTAAACCATGCACCGGTTATGAAATTCTTGTTTTTTTTAAATTTACTTGTTGAATATACAAAGTCAATTCCATATAATTGATTGGTACTCTCATCATCTGGATTACCTGAAGTGAAAATTACTCCGACCTTGCTTTGACTGAATATATTTTGATATACTCTTCCTGCAAAATAATTTTTTGAAGGCTGATTGCCAAATGATTTTGTTTGAACGTCAAGCAATGCAATATTTGTGTTTCCAATTTTCCCAATTATCTTTGAGCCAAAGGCTATTGGAATTGGTTCTTCGTCATATAAGCCTATTTTTCTACTAAAGAAAGGAACAAAATTTCTTTTAAGACCAATTCCAAAACTGAAGATATCAGAACCTTCAAGGAAAAAACTTCTTTTTTCAGGGAAAAACAGAGGAAATCTTGTAGTATTTATTCTTCTTGTATCAACTTCAGTGTCTGCAAAATCAGTATTATAACTGAATGCTCCAAGGAGATTAGGTGTGAAATTTTTATAAATATCAAAACCTCCATTCAGTTTATTTGCTCTATCAAGATGATCATCAAAACTACCTATACTATTTAATGAACCATAACCTTTAAAGGTTATACCTTTTCCCTGCCTGATATTATCCGGAACCTCTAATATAGCAGCAACTCCCGGGTCATAAAAAAAAGAATCTTTTGAAATCCCACTCAGTCTAATCTGTTCCATCTTCCTTGGTATATATCTCTGGATATTAAATCCCCAAAATTTCAATCCCTTTTTAAAAGAAAGTGTCTTAAATGGTATTTTTATTTCGGCATTCCAGCCGTCTTTATCTATTTTAGCTTTTGCATTCCAGATACCATCCCAGTTGGTGCTGAATCTTTCTCCAAATGCCAAACCATCAGTTCTTGCACCACCGGCATTGACAAAAAAAACATAGGCATTTCTTTTGTCCATAAAAGGATCAATTAATATTTTAATGATATCGTTAGATCGACTTTTTATGTCATAATCAAGTGAGTTGATGCTAATCTTTGATGGTTCACTGTCATAGTTTTTAATTCCAAAGTATATTGCATCTCTTGTTATAATAACCTTTAGTTCTGTCTTTTCAGTCGGATCAATGCCAGTTTTTGGTTCAATCATTTTGAAATCATTGAATATGTATGCTGTCTTCCAAACTGCATCATCTAAGACACCATCAATAATAGGGGCAATATCTGACAAAAAAGGTGTAATTTTAATGCTTGTTTTATCTGTACTTGAGAAAATTGGAAGAGAATTTATAAGAATTAAAAAAATACAAGTTATTATTCGTATGTTATTCATAATAATATGATAATAAAAAAAATCACTATCAAAGTCAAGGGAAATGTATTTATGTCTATCTTGAAAATACTTAAAAATCATTAAAAAAAAGTGAGATATTAATTGATTAATGTTATATAATAGTATTAAGGGGTGAAAAAATGAAAAAAATATTTATATTTATTATGGCGATTTATGTACTGTTTTCAATTCCAACATACTTAGAAAGTGTTGAAGAAATACCAGGGGTTATAATTTACAAACATGCTAATTTTCAAGGTATGAATAAATTTATTCCGATAGGTCAAAATTATAATAGTCTAAGATCAATCAAATGGAATGATAAAATTTCTTCAATTAAACTTATAAGAAATGGTATAGTTAAAATCTATGAACATGATAATTTTAATGGTAATACTATAACTATTAAAGATCATGTCGCTGACATGGGTGTGCTTTTACAGGGGGCAAAAATAAACTGGAATGATCAAGTATCT
>JAOZTV010000181.1:0-936 GCA_029939015.1 Candidatus Aminicenantota bacterium | reverse complement strand
AAGTGGAAGATAGAAATGCAGGAAATAATTCCATTCAGCCGAATATTTATGGAAATACATTTTGCATCTTTTACGATAACATAATGAAGACTGGCATTTCTTATAAAGCAAATTTAGGGGAATATAGTATAGTTCAACAGGATTGGAAAGGTAGAATTAATTCAATTTGGGTCAAACCCGGCTATAAATTAGTCATTTATGAAAAAGAAAATTTTCAAGGTAAACAATTGACACTTTTGGGAAGGTTACCTGAAGGAACTTCTTATAATTTAAAAGACTATAGATTTGATAAAATTACATCTTCATACAAAATTACGCCTGATCTTTTTATTAACAAGCCAATTAGACCTATTAAAGAAAAAAGAGAAATTAGGTGAAATTAGTTGTAGTTTTTGATTAATAAAAGCCCAAACATACAAAGTCGAGGTAATTGCAAAACTTAGAATTTCTTCTGTTCTTCAAATTCATTTTTTCTGTCAATTACAGAAATAAATTTTTCTAAGGCATTTTTGTAATTATATAAACTATCTTCTACCCTAAGTTTTTTATTTGCACTAAAAAGGACTTTTCCAGTTGAATAAACGCGATTTTTAAATCTTTCATTGCAAATAGAAAGGTTTTTTACATCAAGCTTTTTAAGAGTTTTGATTTGTTTTAATTCTTCTCCAATAAGATAATTATCCTTGAAATCTTTATCTTCATAGGCAATATCAATGTCACTTTCTTTATTTGATTCACCATTTGCCTTTGACCCATAGAGGTAAATCCGAATTGGCTTTGTATGTTTTAAAATTATACTCTTTACCTGACTGATAATTTCATAATCACTTAATTTATTTTCCATTTTTTTAACCTATATAAGATAACAAAAAAAATCACTACCAATGTCAAGGGTAAAAACCGATTTGCAGATTTCTGTTAGGATCTTTACTTAGA
>JAOZTV010000513.1 GCA_029939015.1 Candidatus Aminicenantota bacterium | reverse complement strand
CTTTTAATGAATATATATAGACAGAAGTATCCTCAGAAATATAAAGCTGTGTGTCGTCAGCAGCAACGAATATAGGGCGTGACAACTCATCAAATGTTGCTACAACTTCTCCGTAAACTAATCCACTAATTAAGATTATTAAACCAAATAATATCAAACTAATTTTTTTCATTTTTTCCTCCAAAATTTTCTTGTATTTTAAATTATTTATACGTAATTAAAATTTTAAAGTTATTGCTTACCTCTTTTTTGCAGAGATGTAGAATGTTTTTTCTGTACTATTTTAAGGTCTATCGTAAATTGGTCTGTACTATTTTAAGGTCTATCGTAGAATTGTCATTGACATTTGGCTGAAAAAAACGTATAAATTTACTATGAATAGAATTTATGACAACTTATTGAAGGAACATTTCTCAAATAACAGACAGATGGCTTTTTTATCTGGACCAAGGCAGGTAGGAAAAACTACGTCTTCTATTAGCACTAAAAATAAAATACAATATTTAAATTGGGATGACCAAAACGATAGATTGATTATAACAAAAGGACCTGATTCTGTTGTAAAAAAACATAATTTAGATGAAATTGAAAAACATGGTTCAAGGATTGTTTTTGATGAAATACATAAATATTCAAAATGGAAAAATTTTATAAAAGGTTTTTTTGATAAGTATGGTAACGATTTTAATATAATTATTACAGGCAGTGCTCGATTAAATGTGTATAAAAAAGGTGGAGACAGTTTGATGGGACGTTATTTTTTATATAGAATACACCCATTCTCAATTGCAGAACTAAAATCTGATAAAATAAATGACAATGAAATAAAACCTCCAAAGACTGTTGAAAAAGGTGAAGTTGAACAATTATTGAAATTTGGGGGATTTCCAGAGCCATTTTTAAAAGGAAATATGAGGTTTCATAATAAATGGAATAGACTAAGGTTAGAACAATTTTTTAATGAGGATTTGCGTGATTTATCTAAAGTTCAGGAAATAAAGCAAATTGAAACACTTGCTGAATTGATTCGAATCCAAACTGGGCAATTATTAAACTACACATCTTTGTCAAAAGATATTAATATTTCGATTGACACCGTAAGAAGATGGCATACAATTCTTGACTATATGCATTATAGTTTTACAATTAGACCTTGGTTTAGAAATATACCTAAATCTTTGAGAAAACAACCGAAGGTATATCTTTGGGATTGGAGTGTTATAAACGATATTGGAGCAAAACATGAAAACTTTATTGCATCACATTTACAAAAAGCTGTTCATTTCTGGACTGATATAGGACTTGGTAATTACGAGCTTTTTTTTCTAAGAGATAAATTAAAAAGGGAAGTTGATTTTTTGGTAACTAAAAACGATGAACCATGGTTTATTGTTGAAGTTAAAACTTCAAAAAAAAAATCTATTTCAGAAAATCTTATGTATTATCGAAAGATATTAGGTATTGAACACTCTTTTCAATTAGTTTTCAATACAGACTATATTGAAAGAGATTGTTTTTCTATAAAAAAACCAATTAAAGTTCCTGTATCTACTTTCTTGTCACAATTAGTATAATACCCAATCTGGCATAGCTAGGACTCGCGTATAAATATGGGGTTTTATACTTGATATTGAACCGGTCTTCTTCGTTAATTAACCATACACATATTCCCAATATGCTTAAAGTTAGTTGCCTTGAGTATCGTGCCACTATCATCGTCTAATTACCCAACTTATTTATACGTAAGCCCTAAGTATTTAAATTATTATGTTATTTTCTTTTATTATTATTGCTTTTTTTATTTGTTTAATA
>JAOZTV010000512.1 GCA_029939015.1 Candidatus Aminicenantota bacterium | reverse complement strand
TGGGGTTTGGAATTCTTTCTTTTGTAACATTATTTTTAGCAACATTCCATTTTTTGAATATTTATGTTTTTATATTAGTATTAATTATTGGAAATATTTTATTAATTAAAGATATTCATCACTTTAAAGGTATAGGTCTCATACAGTTTAAATCAATCTGGGCTTATACATTATTGGTTTTTTTTCTATTCAATTTTTTCTATAGCCTTTTTCCGCCAACATTTTATGATTCTATGATGTATCACCTTGCTGTTCCAAATTATTATATGCTCAATGATGGAATTATTTCATGGAATACTAATTTTAATTCAAACCTGCCTTTAAATATTGAAATGTTATTCCTATTTTCTTTATTAGGAAAGACAGTTTTGATTCCCAAACTAATTTCTCTAATATCTGGAATATTTATTATATTACTTATGTCATTCTGGGCAAAAAATAAAACTTCAAAATTTATTTATTTTATTCCCTTACTCCTCTTCTATACAATTCCTCAGGTTGGTTTTTTATCTTCTTCTTCAAAGACAGACTTAACTGGTATGTTGTTTGTTTTTGCAGCCCTTAGAGTATTTTTTTATTATATTGAAGATTACAAAAAACAATATTTAATCCTTAGTGCTGTGTTTTGGGGTTTAGCCATCGGAAGTAAATATATATTTGGCTTTTATATGATTGGCTTCTTTATTTCAATTTTCTTAATAAAGAGTATAAAATTAAAAAAGAAAATTGTTTCTATTATTATTATTTCTCTTATAGTTATTGTTTTAATGACACCCTGGTTTATCAAAAATACAATTATTACAGGAAACCCTTTATATCCGTATTTAAACAGTTTTTTTCACAGTGATACATGGACTAAAGCTCAAGGTGAAAGTTTTTCCTCTGGTATTCAAAGAGGAGACAATCATTCATTTATAAAATATATTTACTACCCAATTGAACTATTTTTAAGACCCTATAGTTATGGTATAACTGCTGTTTATGGTTTGTTTTTTTTATTTTTTTTTTCATTTATTTTTTTTAGTGAAAAGAAAAATCACATAAAAATATTAAAATATTCTGGTTTTGTATCTTTTATACTTATTATGCCTTTTGCATTAGTACCAAGATATTTTCTTATGAGTTTTTTACTCCTTACTATCCCGATTGCTTCGGGTGTTTCAACTATTTTCAAAAAACAAAGACATATCAAGAAATATCTTATAATCATCATTGGTTTATTAATTTCATTCAATCTTATTATGCAAATATCATTACAAGAAAAATTTTTTCAGGGTTTTTCTTTTTTGAAATTAAAAATTAAAAACAATGATAAAAACATGAAATATCTTTATACATTACCATATTATGGAGCTATTGAGTTTTTAAATAATAATCTATCAGATAAAGAAAAAGTTCTTTTTTTAGGAGAAGACCGTTCTTTTTACTTAGAAAAAAAATTTTATCTCAGCTCATTTAACGATAGAAATAAATTAATCGAACTTATTAAACATGAAAAGTCTATAGTTGAAGTATTAAATAAACTAAAAAAAAATAATTTTTCTCATATTATTTTCTCAAAATACGGACTGGAAAGAATGTCAAAGATGTCAATTGTCTATAAATTGTCAGACAATCAAAAGCAAAAGCTCTTCTCATTCTTATCTACTTTAAAGCTAATTTATAAAGATAAATTATATGATATATACAAAATATGAACCAAATTATATTTTTATCGTATAATTTTATTGTTAATAATAAATTAAAAGAACTTGACAAAGCCTTTAACTTGATTTAAAATACTTTAATGAGACTAAAGCGGCATGTCAATTGTTAAAA
>JAOZTV010000511.1 GCA_029939015.1 Candidatus Aminicenantota bacterium | reverse complement strand
AAATATTAAAGCTGACCAGTTCACAATAAACAAATATCTTTACGAATCTGCATTAATTATTTAATTATTTATTTAAAATGTGCTTATTCTCTTCATAAAGTTCAGCAGCAATTTTTGCCGAAACTCTTTTTGATATAATTTCTTTTATTCTAACCTCTTTTAATAATGAGCCTGATCTTATTGCAATTACATCATCAACTTTAACTATCTTTGATGGTTTGCATATTTTCTCACCTATTGATATTTTTCCGTTTTTACAGGCCAATTGAGCCTTAACTCTGGTTTTAAATAACCTGACAGCCCATAACCATTTATCAATTCTAACTTCAACCCTTTTATCATCCATAGACAAAAATTATACATAATACATAAAAACAAGTCAACTTATGAACTTTTTGTATTTCAATTACGTATTACATATATGGAGGTAACAAATGAACGCAAAAACTAAAACAGAAGATACGCGTAATGAGGAAGAAATCAACGAAGAGAAAAAAAAAGAAAAGAATGTATTGCAGGATATCGGCGACCAGATAGGTGATTTTGCTCAAAAAACAATTGAGACCATAAGAAGTACAGTTGAAAAATCCCTCAGTGGCAGAAACGCCGTTTTATCTATAAGAGTCAGTGAAGAAACAAGTGAGAAACTTGGAATGCTTGTTGAGGCCGGATTGTTTAAGAGTAAATCCGAAAGTGCTGCATTTTTAATTGATGAAGGTATTACAAAGCAAAGTGCAATGTTTGAGAAAGTTGTAGGCAAAATGGACGAGATTAACAAACTCAGAGACGAACTAAAAAACATAGTTTCTGAAGAGATAGAAACTAAATAGCAAGCCTTTGTAAAATATAGTCATAAATATTAAGAATTATGACTATATTTTAACTCTAATTATTATTGGGAAATGATCTGATATTTTTTTTGTGTCTTTCTGCCTGATATTACTTTCAATAAGCCTTATATTATCAGAATAAAAAATATAATCAATTATCCTGTCAGGTTTTTTAATTGCAGGATTATTAGGAAAATGTGTAAACCATTTTGGGTCTAATAATTCTGCATTTTCCAACGACGGCACACTTTTATATTTTTTTGTTAATAATTTTAATTCAGTATTTTGATTATAGTATTTTTGTTCGTATTCTTTCAAATTATTATATGCTTTTTTATTTGTGAGCAAATTAAAATCGCCACCTATTATCCATTGACAATTAGCATCTGTTGCCGTTTTTAATAAGTTATTTATTTCTTCTACCTGCTTTTGCAAAGTATCTGTTCCCTGAGAAAAAGCAGATAAATGAGTATTATAAATAATCAGGTCTTTACTGCCCTTTATTTCAAATCTGGTTTCAAGAACAGCCCTTTTTAGATCAAAATGACGCTTTATCCAATTATCAGGTTTTAATTGTAATTGATGCCGCAAAGAACTTTTTATCTTATACTTTGATATTGTTGACAGTTTCATTCCAACAGCCCCCATTATTCTTGGATGAGGAACAAATTTTGATTTATGGTAGAAAGCTGAAGCATGAGATTTATATTCTTTTGAGATCAAATTTAATAATCTTTTAAGTTGATCTTCATCATAAGTCCTTTTTGAACCATCATCAACTTCTTGAAGTAGAATAATATCAGGATTTTCTTCATTAATAATTCTAGTAACTTCTAAAATGGTTTTACTTATTGCATCTTTAGAAGGTTTTTCATCAGGTCCTGAGCCGTCAAGTAAGTCATAAAAAAACACATAATCTTTGCCCGCCATATATTGAATATTCCAACAGAGTATTTTTATCTCATCCCCAATTGAAAATGTTTTATTATTAT
>JAOZTV010000510.1 GCA_029939015.1 Candidatus Aminicenantota bacterium | reverse complement strand
GAAAAGAACTTTATAAAATAAAAAAAAACTTTGAAAAAATTAAAGTAACAAAAAAAATAATTGAACAGGAAATGATATGTTTAAAAGAGAGCTTTAAACAAAAGAGATTAAGTGTGACTGTTCCACTACATATTGGCTCACAGGGTTGGAAAGCTTTTAAAAAATGGGCAAAATTTATAGAACCTGAATACTTGCCATCAATCAAAGATATTACAGTTAAAAATAATTGGATATATTTACAGACATATCTTAAAAAAGGAGAGAAAGAAGAGTATATTATAATGGATCTAAAAGGCAAGATCATTAAACGGGTATTTCTTCCACAGCTTAAAAGTTTTGCTCTTTATGATTCAATTTTACTTGGTGGAGGATTAAAATTCTATGATTTTTTAGATAATTCTTTTTATTATCTTGAGGAGGATGAAGAAGATGAGATATGGAAGATAATAAAACTAGATTTTAACCTGAAACAGGGAAAGAAGGCAAGATGATTATAATGATCAAAATTTTTAACATATTCTCTTTAAGTTTTCTATTAAAATCTCCATAAATAACTAACTTTAAAGAACAAATTTCTTCTCATATTTATAAAAGTTCCGGTTCCAGGCATCCATTTCTGATCTTCCCATTTTTTATCTTCAAATAGTAATCCATAACCAAAATGTGCTACTGTGCCTGGAACCAATGTATATGATGCAAGAAAATCTGTCATAAGTTTTTTATTATAATTATCATATCTTATAGCAGTTCTCAAAAAAAAATGTTTATTAAACTGGTATGTTGAAAGAATATTATAAATATTAACTGAATATACTTTTTCTTTTGCCCCTGTTTTTTGTTTTAGATCATTAAACACATAACCCAGGTTAAAGCTGAATTTATTTGTGGGCTGCAAATTTACATTAATTGAAAAGTTATTCCCTGATCCGAGAAAAGGTGATTGGGTATCATAAAAAATTTGATCACCGCTACTTAAGTAAGTGCTGATACGAAGCCATTTATTAAACTGCATCTGGCCATAAATAAAAATACTCTTTTTTATGTATTCCTGCTCCAACCAGACTTCTTTTTCATTTCTATATCTTATTTTAAAAAAACCACTTTTTATCATGAACATATCTATTCCTATTCCTAAATTAGAGTCATACAAATTGGTTTTTATATCTTTTAAGGATGAGATTTCCAGAAAAGGTTTGATCCTTCTGATCCATGAAAACTTTGATTTCTGCGATAAATTAAAATTTGGAGCAAAATATCCTGAAAAACGGTTAATCCCATTGCGATTAAGAAAAGCCGTATCCATTTTAAAATCATCTCCAAAATGTTCAAAGGCAGTCCAGATATCAATTTTCTGAGTACTATATTCAACCATTGCATTTATACCACTCCCTTTTAAGTCAACATTTTGTTCTGATATAGAAGTCATACTGTTCAAATAAGATAGTTTTAACCTTGTATTTTTTATTATTCTATATTGAAGATCAATCCCAAAAACATTATTTTTTATTCCTGAAAAATTATTTCCTGTATAAAGAAATCCAAAAGAATTATCACTGCCTAGACTATATTTTGCCCTTGCAATTCCCCAAAATGTTTTTTTACCTTCATTCGGGTTAAATCCGGAATCCCATGTCTGGCCAAGAGTTCCATCATTTGCACTCAAAACTGTAAAAAGAGTTTTTCCAATTGTGCCACTTAATTTAACTGCCCAGTTTGGGTCAACGATTTTTCTTGTATGAACCGCTGTACGCATCATACCATTATTGATCAGACCAAAATCAAGTGCTTCCATTCCCTCCATAAAAAATGGTCTTTTCTCATTAT
>JAOZTV010000509.1 GCA_029939015.1 Candidatus Aminicenantota bacterium | reverse complement strand
TTTCGTGTGTAGTCAATGATTTTTCGATAGACCAAATATTGAATAAAACAATTTCTGAAGCAGAGATTTATTTTAAAGATGAAATTGATATAAAAAACAAATTGCAAATATTAACAAATATTGGATTAGGATATTTAAAACTTGGTCAGGGATTAAATACTCTTTCAGGTGGTGAGGCACAAAGATTAAAAATTGCAAAAGAGTTGATACAGTCAAAAAAAGGAGATGGGAATAAACTCTTTTTATTAGATGAGCCAACAACAGGATTACATTTTGAAGATATAAAAGTGTTGATAGAGCTTTTTAATAAACTTGCCAATAAGGGACATAGTCTTATGATAATTGAACATGATTTGAATGTCATTGCTAATGCAGATTGGATAATTGATATGGGACCAGAGGGAGGAGATAGGGGTGGCAAAGTAATAGCAGAGGGAAGACCTGAAGACATCATAAAATGCAAAAATTCATATACAGGACAATATCTAAAGAGTTTTTTGGAAATATAAGAGAAAAACCAATATTCTCCACGTAATATAATTGATATTGTTCCTTTACCTCCATGAGCTTATCCTTATTCCGCCCATCCGCCATCTTAAAAAGAAAAATTATTCACTCAATTTTAGCAACTCACATTGTTAATGTTCAGACAGACAAAAATTGTCCTGCGGAGCGTAAATAATTTTTCTTTGTTAGGCTACTTGAGGCTCCATAAGGCTAAGCTCATTCCGGTGATTTATCTAAAATAAATGAGTGTCAGGATGCGTAGGCTCATTGATTTCTGGATATTGTAATGAAAAATTATGTGTTTAAAAATTAGCTTGTTTGATTTTTATTTTTGATATTAAGAAAGATCCTGTCAGGATTATAAATCCTCCAAAAATTTGATAAATATTAATTGTTTCTCCAAGAAAAACATTTCCAAAAATTAATGTAAAAACAGGAACGAGTAAGGCAAACATTCCTGTATTTGATGCTCCTTCAACCTGGAGAGCTTTATAGAAAAACAGGATACTACCACTAAAAGTTAGTCCATTGGCTAATACCAGAAGTAAGACATTAAAATTTGGAATACTTGAAAAACCATCTGGGGAAAAAATTAAAACTAGTAAAAACAGAAAAATAGCTCCGAAAAGAGATCTCCCAAAGGCAGTTTCAAGTACTGAAATTGTTTTAAGGACTTTTTTCCCATATACTCTCATTGAACCAATAAAAAATGCTAGAAAGAAGATTATCATATCGCCTTTTCTTGGAATAAGGTGAACACCTCCAGTTGAAACAAGATATATTCCTCCAATCATAGTAAATGCAATCAAGAAAAAGCCTTTACCTGTTTTTTCCTTTAGAAAAATTGATGCAAAAAAAATAACTGCTGCAGATGAAAGAGACATAATAAAAGAAGCATTGGTTGCACTTGTATAATGCAATCCCCAGAGTTTTAATAGAATACCTAGTCCGGAAAAGCCAATACCAAGAACTAAAAAATGTTTATAATTTTTTTTAATGATTTTATATGGGTGATATTTATTATATAAAACCAAAGCTGTAATAATAAGAAAGCCTACACTAATCCGTAAAAAAGCAAAAATAAATTTATCAACTCCATAATTAAGTACAATCTTTTGTAGAATATGACCCATTGCTACGAGTAATGCATAGACAATTAAATAAATAATACTTTTAATCTTCATGTTGTATTATAACACTATATTCTTTAATAAATAATTTGTTTTTTAGTAAAAACCAAGAGATGTGACAAATCACATCTCTACATATTTTTTTATGATTATGATCTGTGATCGTTAAAACTTCATTCCTGTAAAGCCC
>JAOZTV010000180.1 GCA_029939015.1 Candidatus Aminicenantota bacterium | reverse complement strand
ATTAAACATATTAATTATAAAATAAAAAAAAATAAAAGTCAAATTTTTGTAATTTTTGACATAAACATAAACTTATATTAAGATTAATTAATGATAGTATTTGATAAAGTGTTACCTATTCCAATAGCTGAATTGAATTATTCAAACTCTTCTGTATGGAATAAAGAGAATGTGTCTTTTAAAAGAGAGGATTTTACTCTTATCAGATCAACTTCAGGTAAAGGTAAGACAACTCTATTATCTATCATTTATGGTATTAGAAATGATTATTCAGGTAGAGTTTTTTTTAATGAAAAAGATATTAGTACTTTTTCTACAAATAAAAAAAGTCTAAAAAGACAAAATAAACTGGCTTATTTATTTCAAGGTTTAAGATTGTTTTCTGATTTAACAGGTCTTGAAAATATTGAAATTAATAATCAACTTACAAAATATAAAACTAAAAAACAAATATATGAAATGGCCGATTTATTAGGTGTCAAAGAAAATCTTGACAAACAGGTATTGAAACTTTCCTTTGGTCAAAGACAGAGAATCGCACTTATCAGATCTCTATGCCAACCCTACGAATATCTTCTTCTTGATGAGCCTTTTAGTCATCTTGATAGACAAAATCAGAATATTGCCTGTAAATTAATTGAGAGTGAATGTAAAGAGCAGGGAGCAGGTTTGATTTTGGCTTCACTTGATAGTGGATATTCTATTGAATATAATAAAACTTATGAGATTTGATAATGCTGATTAAATTACTTTTAACAAAAACTGGAAAATTACAATTATTAGGGGCTATTTTTGGAACAATAACTGGTATGTTTCTACTTCTTATTACATTTCAATTTTATTTTGATGCAGATAAATTAATTAAAAATAATAAAGATCTTATCAGTCCTGAATTTATGGTTCTATATAAAAATGTTTCAATATTTAATACAATAGGGGATAAAAAAGCAACTTTTACAGATAGTGAAATAAAAAATATTAAGAAACAAAAATTTGTTAAAAAGGCTTCTGAGTTTTTATCAAATAAATTTAAAGTTTTTATTATTGTCAAAATTGGTGATTCAGAGCTTACAAGTGGATTATTTTTTGAGGCAATACCTGATGATTATATTGATCTAGAAAGTGAAAATAAATTAAGATGGAAATGGAATCCTGATAATCCTGAACTTCCAATAATAATTCCAAGGGATTATGTTAATTTATATAATTTTGGCTTTGCACCAGGTCAGGGGCTTGCACAAATACCTGAAAAGGCATTTGAAATGATACCTATTAAGGTTAGAATTAGTGGTAATAGAAAACAATTAGTTTTAAATGCAAAAATTGCAGGATTTTCAGATAGAATTAATTCAATTATGGTACCGTATTCATTTTTATCATGGGCAAATGAACATTATGGTGATCAGAAGGGTAAAATGGTTTCAAGAGTGATAATAGTTACTGATGATCCATCAAACCCTGAAATATTGAAATTCTTAAAAAAAAACAAATATTTAACTTTGAAAGATAAATTAAAAAAGAGTCGTATAAGTACTATTTTAAAAATTGTCTTATATGTTGTAGGTGGAATTTCAATATTAATTATTTTTCTGTCTTTTTTTATTTTTATTTTAAGCTTCAGATTATTGATATCGAAATCATTTGAAAAAATTAAAATATTATTACATCTTGGATATCATTATTTGAATATTAGTAAATTATATGTATTATACTTTCTATTTATAATTATACTGGTTGATATTATTACAATTTTTCTTTTGTATATTACAAAAATCAAACTAAATAATTATATTATTCCATTAGGTTTTAATTTAAGTGAAAATATCTATCCAATTGTAATAATTGCTGCAATTAGCTTAAGTTTTGTGATTTTCGTCATCAATTCAATGTCAATAATTATTCAAATCAAAAGTGCGGAGTAAACTTAATATAAATACTTTATATTATTTGTTTTTATTTGATTTTTTTTCCATATTATTAATATAGTCGTTGCTTACTTTAATTGGGTCTAATGATAGATGACTTGCATATTTCCGTAAGAATGCTTTGATATAGGCTTTTGGAGGTAGGAACTCATATGATTCAGCTTCTATGTTCTTTAGGTGTGTTAGACCTATACCACTTGCAAAGGCCACCTCTTCTAATTCAATCCCCAAAACCTCTCTTATAAGTCTTAATGAATCCCCTGAATATCTTTCGAATTCAGGTATTTTTTTTTCTATTACTCTTTGTTCAGTTTCAAATGATTTTTTTTTTTCTTCTTCTTCAAAATATTTTTTTAAAATTTTATATGAATTTTCTATTTGTTTTAAAAAATCTTTCTTTTTTTCAAGACCTGTCTGATTAGAAAAAGAGGAAAAAATTCTGGAGTTTGATGAATATAAGTTTTTTAGATGAAGGTATGAATCTTTAATTTCATTAAAATTAGAGCTATCTGCAACTTCTAAAATTACAAAATGTTTATGAAATTCTCCTTTTTTATCCATATCTTGCCGTTCCTATTTTAATTTGTTTTTCATTAATTATATTTTCGGTAATCTGAAAAATTTCTTTTTTAATTCGAGGTGAAATATTAATATTTGAATTTGGCTGTATTAAACTTAAATTCTTCCAAAATTGAAAGTCATATTCAACATAGCCTGAAAATAAGGCATTAACTCCGAGGTATTTTAAACATAAACTTCTAATAGAAAATCCTTGATCAATTTCACTTGAATTTCTTAATTTATTAAGAATAATATTAATTGAAAAATCAGAAAGTTCTGCTAGAATTGCTGGATTGTCATCCAACTCTGTTTTTATAAAATCTATTAATCCAATAATATTAGTTATTTTATGTTTTTTTCTGTTTTTCCAAATTTCTTTTGCTTTATTTTTAAGTCCGTAAACACCTAGAAGAAAGAATAGCTTTCTAAAATATGTATTTCTAATAAATTGAAAGAGGTTTTCAATAGCAGTTATTTCTGGTACTGTGACAACAGTTAATTTATCAGCCAGGAGAAAAAAATCAATAGTGTTAAAAGTTGATCCTGCACCTAAATCTAATAATATATAATCTGCTTCAAGTTTTTTTATATGTCTTAAAAGTTTTAATTTTTGCATATATTTAATACTATCAATCGTTATAGCATTATAGTCTCCCGGGATTATACTTAAATTCTTAATGTCAGTTTCAATAATCAGGTTTTGTAGAGGTTCTTTGTCGTCAAAGAATAGATTAAGTGATGAAGTTTTTTTTTTAAGACCAAAGAAAGAGTGAATATTGGCACCTCCAAAATCAGTGTCAATAACTATAACTTTTTTATTTTTTTCTGCAAGGGCAACAGCCATCTGACTTGTAAGAAAAGATTTACCTGTTCCACCCTTACCGCCGGCAATAGCCCATATTTCACTGTCTATATATTTCATATCCATTTTTAATAAAGAAAAGGGAAAAGGGATAAGGGTGAAGGGATAAGGAAGACATTAATAATTACAAAAATATCTAAAAAAATTTTGCTTATCCCTTTTCCCTTTACCCTTGTCCCTATGTTTTCCATTACTTATTCTTAATAAATGCCCTGAATTTAACCAATGTTATTGCTCTTCCATATTGATTAGTTCTTATTTTTATAAAAGAAGAATGGTTTCCTATTTGAAAAGGGTTAATTGTGATTGATAGTTCTGCAGATTCTTTAGGTTTAATTACTGCTTTGTTTACAGAAAGACTAAGTTCAGGATTATGTGTAAAATCAAGTAATTTAAGGTCTTTTGTACCTGTATTTGTGATTGCTATTTTTCTTGTCTGGGGTGTTCCTATTATAACGTCTAATTTAAGTTTATCAGGAAAAACCTTACATATAGCAGTATCTCCAGCTTTTACCTTACCAGTTAATTTTAATCTGGTATAACCGTTGTCTTTTTTTGAATTTGTAATAACTGTGATTGATTTTAAAATTTTACCTCTATTGCTATAGCCTCTTGAGTTGAATTTTACAGGAATTTGTCCTTTCTCACCCGGCTTATATTCTTTTTTTTCAACATGGGTAACAGTACAGCCACATGTACTTTTAATTTGTTTTATGATCAATAATGAATCACCTGTATTTTCAAACTCAAAAATAAGGTTTGCAATCTCTCCATTTTCTACTTCACCCCAGTCAAGAGTTGTAGCTTTAAATGTAATTTCACTCTCTGCATTTATTAATCCAGATAACATTAAAAATATAATTAATACTTGTGTTAATTTTTTCATTTTTCCTCCAAAAAATATTGTTTATTTATTTTCCTTTAATTTGTTTTTTTTATTATTACTTTCTAAATCAAAAATATATGTTAATTTTGCTCCAAATAGCATTATACCCATAGATATTTCCATCCAGAAACCAAAAAGTATTATTGCAATTACAGGCCCTTTGATTTGACCAATTACTGAGATATTTACAAGATAATATGCATAGAGCCTTTTTATTACTTCCCATAATAATGTAGAAATTATTGCAGAAATTAATGCACCTTTAACACAAACTTTTTTTTCAGGTATCCATTTATATAAAAAGAAAAAGACAAGGAATGTTATTAAGGATGGTACTAAATATTTTAATAAAAAGTTATTAAAAAGATTGACAAACCTAACATCAAGATTGTCGGTTATAAAATTATGTTTTGATGTTATTGTAGAAATAAAACCTGTAAAGAAGAATGATAATACACCAAGAAAACTCATTACAAAAAGTAAAGCAAATTCGTTAACTCTACTTTTAAATAGACCTTTTTGCATTTTAATATGAAACATATCGTTTACGAAATGCACTATCTTGTTAAATACAAGAAAAGCCAAAAAAACAAAAACAATTATTCCAATAATTCCTATTTCCTGTAATTTACTTGAAATATCTTCTGCTTTAAATAATATATCTGATGAAATATTTTTTAATAATGCAGGTGAGAACGGATACATATTTGTAAGTGTAGAATCAATATTTCCAATCAATTTAGTAAAAATAAAAATAAAAAAAGTAAGTACAAAAAGTGATGAAAAAATTGAATAGTATGCTAATATGCTTGACTTATCAAGACCGCCCTCTTTGAAAAATGCTTTTAAAGCAATCCAGATATTTTTTAAAATATTAAAATCTTTTAATTTCATAGATTAAAAAACCCGGGCTTATAAAAAAAAACCCGGGTTTGAAAATTTGTAAAATACTAATTAACTGTATAATTTCCCCATTTAACAAAGAAAATTATCAAATCAATTAATAATACATAAATAACAAGCGATTCTATAAGTGCAAGTGCAATAATTAATACACCTCTTATTGAATCAGCTGACGCAGGGTTTCTTCCAATGTTCTCTGCTGCAACTTGAAAAGCTTTTGACTGAGCATACGCTCCTGCTGATGCAGCAAGTGCTAATGCTAAACCACCAATGATTATGGACCACTTAAAAAGAGGTACTGCATTTACGTCAATACTTCCTTCAGCTGCCATAGCTGGTAATACAAATAAACCTACTAATAAAACTAACATTAATGTTTTTTTCATTTTATATGTCCTCCTACTTAATGTTCTTCTGCCATTGCTCCGGCAAGATATATTGTTGATAATGTAATAAAAATAAACGCTTGTAATAGTGATGAAAAAACTGCCAATGCCATAACTGGAATTGGACCTATAATCCCAGCTGGGATAATTGATGCAATAATGATAATAACAAGGTCTTCACCAAATATATTTCCAAAAAGTCTCATTGCAAGTGATAATGGTCTTGAAACATGAGATATAATTTCAATTGGGAAAAACAGAGGTACTAACCACCAAACTGGACCTGCAAATGTTTTAATATAGCCCCATACTCCGTGTTTTCTTACACCATGATAGTGATAGTATATAAAAACAAAAAATGCGCACCCAACAGTAATATTCAGGTTTGCAGTTGGTGAACCCATTTCTGGAAATAATCCAATAAGGTTTGATATAGCAATAAATATACCTAATGTTCCTATAGCTGGTATAAACTTTCTACCCTCTTCCCCAACTTCATTGTCAATTATAGATTGAAATGCACTGTATAGCATTTCAAGAAATTGTTGCATTTTTTTTGGAAAAATAGAAAGATTCTGCGTTGCTAATTTAAAAAAAACAATTATTAAAATCGTTACCAAGCCTGCCATAAAAATATGTGCTGGTATAAAATTATCTCCAACATTAAAAATTTTATCTAATAATTTATTAAACCATTCAACGATAATAAGCTTATGTTCTTCCATATATTACTCCTTTTTTACTTTTCATATTATACTTAATACCCTTTATTAAGATTGCTTTCATATCTAAATATATGAAAAACTGCTTCAAGCATCATTGCCAAAACTATTACTGAAATACCTGCAATATAAAATATAGCTGCTTTTTCTGATATTCGTGACACTGGATAAAAACTGATAGTAATTAAAATCAATTTTAAAAAAAATACTAAAAAAACCAGTAGTTTTCCTTTCTTTTTTTTTAAGAACCTATCAAGTGTTTTAATACTTATATAAAAACCTAAAACACCAATCGTTGATGCA
>JAOZTV010000508.1 GCA_029939015.1 Candidatus Aminicenantota bacterium | reverse complement strand
ATAAAATGAATATATTTTGCATAGCGGATACACATTTTGATCATGATAAGTTAAGTGAATATGATGCGAGGCCAGTAGATTTTACTTCGAGGATCATCAGTAATTGCCATAAAGTATTAAAAGAAGATGATCTTCTAATCCATCTTGGTGATTTTATGATGGGAAAACCGGAAAAATGGACAGCAATATTATCTGCGATACCGGGAAGAAAGGTACTTGTAAAGGGCAATCATGACAGTAAATCATATTCGTGGTATATGAATAATGGTTTCCATTTTTCATGTAGAGATTTTGGATGGAGATTGTTCGGGATAAAGATCCTTTTTTCACATAGACCACGATTTGAAGGAGAATTTGATCTTAATATTCATGGGCATCTCCATGCAGGCAGACATAGGGACATCAAAACAGACCACAGGCATTATCTAATCTCATTAGAAAAAAATAATTATCAACCTGAAAAACTGGATACAATAGTAGAAATATGGAAAAAAGAGAATGATTTATAAAGATTGTTTTGAATCAATTTTCATTACGGAGTGATTTTATGAAAAAAAGGTTGATTGTATATATCGTTATATTAACATTACTAATAAGTGGATTATTGTTTTACAGGTATGGTAGAAGTATATGGATTCCGGTTAAATTGAAAATAATTGGACATCGATCTGTATCAGATGTCTTAAAGGATATTGGACCGGGAGTTTCAAAGAAGTATAAAAATATATCTGAATTGATAAATAAAAAACCCATGTCAATCCTGATCTTTAAGGAAGAAAGAAGGCTGGAAATTTGGAAATTTTCAGATAAGTGGAAACATATTAAAAATTTTCCTTTTACTGCTTTTTCCGGTAAACTTGGACCAAAATTAAGACAGGGAGACAGGCAGATCCCTGAAGGTATATATGGCGTAGAATATTTAAATCCAAATAGTAAATTTTATCTTTCCTTTAAGGTTGATTATCCAAATAAGTTTGATAGAAAGAAAGGTAAAGAGCGGAATGAAAAAGACCTTGGAGGAGATATTTTTATCCATGGTAATAATAAAACGATCGGATGTGTTCCTGTTGGCGATGATGCTATAGAAGAATTATTTTATATTGTAGCAAAGAATGGCAGAAAGAATATAAGGATTGTGATTACCCCATATGATATGAGAGCAAAAGATAAAAAACTGAATATCCCAGGTATTGATTGGGAAAAAGAATTATATGCAATAATAAAAAAAGAATTATTGAAATATAAATTGGATTGAGGGAAAAAAATATTAATGTATGAAACATTAGAAGAACAAATGCAAAGAGCAAAACAATGATGGAAGCGCAATTAAATATTCTATCTCTGAAACATCTAATGGAGAAAAAATAATATTTGAACTTGATAAAATTTATGGGCTTAGATAGGATATAATTAACTTAATAATTTTTTAAATATTGAAGTTGACAAATTTGTAAAATAATTCTATTATTTAATTATGGATAGAAAGAAAAATAGTGATGTCAGCAAATATAGTAGAAAACCACATGACAGTTACTTTATGGATACTTTTTCAAATAAAAAAAGTATAATAAGTTTTCTTAATGCAGTATTACCAGAGAAAGTTTTAAAACAAATTGATTTATCTAATATTGAATTTGATTTAAAATCTTATTTGAATGAACAATTAAGTAAACGAACATCTGATTTAGTTGTAAAGACTGTAATTAAAGCAGAGGGTGACAAAAAAAACATAGATACAGACATTTATTTTCTTTTTGAACATAAATCATATAAGGATAGTTCAATACTTTTACAGCTATTGAGATATATGTTTTTGATGTGGCAAAAGGATGAT
>JAOZTV010000507.1 GCA_029939015.1 Candidatus Aminicenantota bacterium | reverse complement strand
ATTTCTGGATTGGTTTGATAATATTTTAAGAGTTCATCTTTAGAAAATTCGGAAACAGTAAATATTAATGATGTCTTTTTTATACTTCTTTTTGCTATAAAATCTTTTATTAATCTACTAAAAAAACTCAAATTATCAGGAAGTGCTTTCCATGAAATGTCGTGAATTGTTAAAACTGATTTACCCTTATAAAAAACAGGTAAATAATAATTAGGTGCCCAGAATAGATCGTAATTGTTGTTGTTAAGTTCTTTAACAAGTAGAGTATTTGCCCAATGAAGGTACTTTCTTGAAGATTTTAGTGTTTTTTGAGAAATATTTGGATAACTAAAATCAATGTTAATGTTTTTATTTGAAATCAATATATATTGAATGTTTGTGTCTAATTTCGCTATATTTTTTAAAATATTATAAATATATCTTCCTACACCTGTGTAAGTAGAATGAAGTTGTGAAGCATCTACAGCAATTTTCATTAATTATTATATTATAAAAAAAAAAAATTGTAAAATATTCTTATTGATAAAAATGTTAGTTTATGTGAAAATTACCTAAAATGAACATAATACACATAATTAAACATTCGTTGGCACATGCAATTGTTATTACTGGTTTTATTTTTGTAATGATGCTTGTTATTGAATATTTGAATATTCAGACAAAGGGAATATGGCAGAAGGCTGGTAGTCGGCAGGGGTGGAAATCCTATGTTTTGGCTGCTGTATTGGGTGCTGTTCCCGGTTGTTTAGGTGCCTATGTTGCTGTTACTCTTTTTTCACATCGTATGATATCTTTTGGTGCTTTGGTTACTGCAATGATTGCTACTAGTGGTGATGAGGCATTTTTTATGCTTGCTATGTTTCCTAAGACTGCATTTTTGATATTTCTTATATTATTTATTGTTGGTATCATTGCAGGTTATTTGACTGATAAATTATACTCGGCAAAGAGTGTATTAAAAGATATTGAAAAACATGAATTTCCTATTCATGAGCAGGAGAAATGTAATTGTATTCCTAAAGACTCTCTATTGAAATATTTGAAGAAGCCTTCGTTTCCGAGGATTATTATGCTAATACTTGTATTAATTCTTCTTTTAAGTATTATTTTGGGAGTAGTTGCAGGTGAAGAAGAGACTTGGATAAAAGGTACTTTGATTCTTACTATGTCATTTTCTCTTTTTGTTTTGATAACTGTTCCTGATCATTTTCTAAAAGAGCATCTCTGGGATCATGTTTTTAAAAAACATATTCCTAAGATATTTATGTGGACAGCTCCAACGCTTGTTTTAATAGGTACTTTAAAAGAATATATAGATTTTAAGTCTTATATTTCAGACAATATGTTTGTTTTATTAATTGTTGCAGTATTGATTGGAATTATACCAGAGTCAGGACCTCATTATGTGTTTATTGCATTATTTGCCAACGGAACAATTCCATTGAGTATTTTATTAGCTAATTCTATAACTCAGGATGGACATGGAATGTTGCCCTTATTGGCAGAATCTAAGAAAAGTTTTTTTATTATTAAATTTATAAATATAATTGTCGGATTTATAATTGGAGGAGCAGGGTTAATTTTGAATGTTTAATGTTTGATTTTGAATGAACTTTGTTTTAATTAAAAACGTATATCATATTAGGAGGATATAAATGAGAAGAGTAAGTGTATTATTATTAGTTTTTATTGTAATGTTGGGCTTTTTTGCATGTAATGAAAAAAGTAAAGTAAAGGACGATAAGGTTCAAAAAGTAACCGAAAGTGTAACTGCCGAATTAAAAGGTATTGACGCAATTTTACCTGCAAGTTCTATTGCTGTTATGAAGGTTAAGG
>JAOZTV010000179.1 GCA_029939015.1 Candidatus Aminicenantota bacterium | reverse complement strand
GTTAAACAGTGTATATTTACGATTAACAAATTCATGTAATTTGAACTGTTTGCATTGTTCTGTTAATGCAGGAAAAAAAATGAGAAAAACAATAGCTTAAATTCATCAGAGGTTTTTCATTTAATTGATCAGGTTCAAGATATGATGGTTCCTGTTATCAACTTTACTGGAGGAGAACCTACTTTAATAAAAAATCTTGCTGAATTCATATCTTATAGTAGGCAAAAATCCATTTTGCCTGGATTACTTACAAATGGTCTATTAATAAATAGGGCATTGGCTGAGAGTTTCGTTAAAAATGGTTTAGTAACTGTAAATATAAGTATTGACGGAGCTTCTGCTGAGACACATGATGCATTTAGAGGGGTAAAGGGATCTTTTACAAAAGCGTTATCAGCAATAGAAATCTTTAAGAAATTAGGTGTTTTTACAGAAGTTACTACTGTAATAAATGAATTTAATTATAGTGAACTTAAAAAAATTGTAGATATACTTGTGTGCTGGTCCAGCGTAAAGTGGAAATTTCTATCTTTTTTCTTAGTTAGTAAATCCATTTTAATTAACTCTTAAAACCTCTAACCTTTTTAATTTTACTCCATTAAATATTTTTGTCAAATATAAAAGACCTTTAAAGCAAAGTCTATATAAAAATGACATTCCATTGTGGACTATAAAATGATATTTCAGAACCCTAAATCTGTCAATTGGAGCGTTTGACAGAGTTTTAACAATTATACCAGCATATAAAGAGAAAATAATTGGTAGGGTATTGCTCCCAATTTCAGGTTCAGGGAAAGTTAAGATAGATCAGGAAGTTAATGTGAAATTTGATAATTATCCATTTATGGAATATGCAATGGTAAGAAGCAAAATCATAAGTAAGTCAAGGATTGCAACTGATGACAAATATATTCTTGAAGTAGTCTTTGCAGATGGACTTAAAACTAACTATAAAAAAGAGTTAAAGTTTAATCAAGAGATGAAAGGAATTGCTGAAATTATTACCGAGGACATGAGTCTGCTTGAGAGATTGTTTTCAAAAATTAAGGTGATTATTAAATAAGACCTAAATTAATTTTGTATTCGTTAAACAAACAAATTATTTTTTTTTTAACGTTATTTTGTGGTACAATAAATTTTATAAATAACGAATAATAAAAAAAGGAGAAATAATT
Organism: Candidatus Aminicenantota bacterium; assembly: GCA_029939015.1. Classification (GTDB taxonomy): domain Bacteria; phylum Acidobacteriota; class Aminicenantia; order UBA2199; family UBA2199; genus JAOZTV01. Next base: position 5,389 of record JAOZTV010000179.1, on the reverse strand, counting down.
ATGAAGAAAGTATTTATTGTTTTATTTGTTTTAATGTCGTTTATAGCACTTAACGCAGGAGTATTAAAACCTTATGTTCTTGCAGGAACTGAAACAGGGGATATAAATTCTGTTTCTGTTAAAGTTGAAAAATTATTAAAAGCTAATGGTTTTGAGGTTATTGGTAAATATTCACCGATGAAGTCAAAAGACAGACTTGTTGTTTGTGTAAGTCATAGTCTGATTAAAAAATCTATCAATGAGGTTAAAGATGATTTGAATGCTTTTGCCTCTGCTTTACGTATTGGAATTTATAATAATGGCAAGGCAATTGAAGTATCATATACAAGCCCTTTGTATTGGGGAAATGGTTATTTTAGAGAAAAATTTCCAAAAGTAGAAAAAAATTATTTAAAAATTGACGATGCTTTTAAAAATACTTTTAAAGGAATTGCAAATGCTAAAAATATTGCTTATGGTTCAAAAAAAGGAATGACTGCAATAAAATTGAGAAAATACAAATATATGATGGGAATGCCTAAATTTACTAAAGTAAATGTATTAAAGAAAAAAACAAAATATGGAGAAATGGTACAGAGGATTAAAAAAAACTTAGATAAGGGTCTTGGTGGTACAAGTCTTGTTTATGAAGTAAATTATCCAGAAAGAAACCTGACTGTATTTGGTATAGCATTAAATGGTAAAAGTGGAGAGAAAAAATTTATTCCTAAAATTGATAAAAAAGACCCTAAACATATTGCTGCGTTTCCTTATGAATTATTAGTAATGAAAGACAAGGTTGTTATGTTACATGGTAGATATAGATTGGCTTTTGCTTTTCCAGATTTGAAAATGGGAACTTTTATGAAAATTGTATCAACGCCAAAAGATATCATTAATAGTTTGAGAATATTAACTGTAATTAAGTAATAAAAAAATAGGAGTAGAATTATGAATAACGGAAAGGTTAAACCAGTAAAATTAGGAATTACAATTGCAGCGACTGCTGCAATCTTTGGGCTTGTTTTTGGAGCTTTTGGGTTTTTTGCTATGAATATTGCAAAAGGAAAGGCTTCTAATTCAATAGATAGTGTTTTTACTTTTATGAAAGCTTCTGAAACGAATTTGGCAATGTTTGGTGGTATGACGGCAAGAATTGCAAAATATGCAGGTGATAGTATTTTAGAAAAGGCTAAAAAAGATAAATGTGAAACAACTATAAAGACAATAAATGGACTATTTCCTATTGCTGTTGCAGAAGAAATTGAAGGTGAAGAAGAGGTAGTAGAACAGAAGAAAACAGGAAAAGCTATAGATAAAAATGAAGTCAAATTTAAAAATATTGATGAATATGAGCCGGAAGATATTAAAAAAGTATTAAATGGTATTCAAAATATTACTGTACCACTTGTTATAGAGCGAATAGCATGTATGAAAACAATGATGCTTTTTGCTCTTCCAATGATATTTGCATTATTAGGCTTTTTTATTGGTCTGATAGGTGGTAAATTCTATAATATATTTAATAAGTAGAAAGAATGTAGGGGCAGACCTGTGTGTCTGCCCTTAATTATCTAGATATCTAATTATAAAAACAAAGAACTGGGCAGGTACACAGGCACTGCCCCTACGTAAGTCGCTAATCTGTCAAAAACAAACACTGTTCCAATATTATTAGATTTTTCTCTCTCATGAGTTATATTTTCATATACAATCATATTTAAATAACCTCCTCATCCAAAACATTTCAATTTAGGTTAAATAAGATTTTTTCAAGAAAAAAAATATTATTGAAACTTTTTTTTATTTTTTTGTATCAAAAGAGGTGTAATAAGGAATTGTTACATATAACCTAAATTGAATTTAGGTATAATTAAAAAAAACCTTGGAGGTTAAGATGGAAAGAATTAAAAAAATTATGTTAAGCAGGAACACATTTATAGCATTATCGGTAATGGCATTATTTGCAATCATTACTACATTTGCCTATGCTGGAGATTTTGAAAGGGAAAAAGTTTATATTTACAAAGGTTTTTCAGAGGGTGCTTATCTTGGTGTAAGTATTGATAAAATACCATTAATTGATAAAAAGAAACTTGATGTTAAATTTGGTGTAATTGTAAAAACAGTTGAAAAAAAATCTGCTGCAGAAAAAGGTGGTATTAAAAAAGGTGATGTTATTCAATTTTTTAACAAAAAAAAAATTAGAGTACCTAATGACCTGATAAAAGCCGTAAGGAATAATAAGGCAGGGACAAAGGCAATAATTAAATTTGTAAGAAACAAAAAGAGTAAAACAATTAAGGTCGTATTAAATGACTATAATAGACAATTTAAGCATAAAAAGTTTAACTCTAAACGTGCGTATCTTGGTATAAATATGGAAGATATGAATAGTGATTTTGGAGAGTATTTTGGTGTTAAAAATGGAGAAGGTGCCTTAATTAAAAAAGTTGTTGCAGATACTCCTGCAGAAGAAGCTGAATTAAAATCAGGCGATGTAATAATTAAAATAGATAAAATGCAAATAAAAAGTTCCAGTGATGTTTCAAAGGCTTTATCCAAATATAAAAAGAATGATAAGGTTAAAATAGAATTTCTTAGACATAAAAAGAAAAAAACAGTAAAGGTTGAGCTTGATGAAAGATCTATCGGGAATTTTAATTTTCAATTTGATAAATTTAGGCATTTAAAAGGTCTAAGAGAGTTAAAAAGTCTTAAAAAATTAAATCATTTCAAACATTTGAAAGGTTTGAATATTCAGATGCATAAATTACATAAAGGACTACGTAATATTGAAAATTTTGATGTTCATATTGACTGTGTAGGTGACAAGAAAAAAATTATAATAAAAAAAAAATTAAAAGAGATAAAGGAAAAGAAAAAAAAATTGAAGAAAATAATTAAAGATAAAAATCAGGAAAAGCTATAAAAACTGAATTATATTATTAATTCAGAAAATAATATATAAGGGGAGGGTTTCTCTCCTCCCCCTCCCTTTAAATTTGAAAAAACCTTGGTTATGTGTTAAATTATAGACTATGAAAAAAGTTTTATTGAGGATATTTTTCTATTCGTTTGCCAGTTTATTCTTTGCTGCTGTATTTGCCTATACAGTTGTAAGTACAATGGGTATTCTTATAAAGGGCAAAGAAATTAAAACACCTGATTTTATAAACTTATCCTTAAAGGAAGCAAAACATAAGGCTTATGAGAAAGATATTCGTTTAAAAGAACTACCCTTAAATAGTACTGTTGCAAAACCTGAATTTGTTATAAGTCAATACCCATTACCAGGTAGCTTAATTAAAGAGTCTGGTAATAGAATAATTAAAATATTTTATACACCGAAAAAATCTGAAGTTATTATGCCTGATTTATCTGGGCTTAATATATCGGACAGTAAAAAAATATTGACTGAGAATAATTTGAAATGGTATTATTCATATATATACTCTGACACAGCTCCTATAGACTATGTTATTTCTCAAACCTATATTGCTGGTAAAAAAATTAAAAAAGGCAGTAGGGTTGCAGTATTAATAAGCAAGGGGCAACGTACAAATTCTTTTATTATGCCAGAGGTTATTGGACAAAATGCGAATTCTGTATTCAGCTTTTTAGAAGAAGAGGGGATTAAGATTACAAAAGTATCATATACCGTTTATGAAGGCTTAGAACCTGGTATAATTATTAATCAATCTCCAAGGCAGGGGTATAAAATAAACAATAGATCAATTATTAATATTGAGGTTAGTGAATGATAGATTTTAATAAAAAAATTAACCCTGTGTTTCCCTCTATTTTGTCAACAAACTTTTTTGATTTAGAGAATAAACTAATTCAATTTGAAGAAGCTGGGATAGATTTTATACATCTTGATGTTATGGATGGTAATTTTGTTACAAATATTTCATTTGGACCATCTATACTTAAGGCAATAAAATCAAGATTTCCATTTAAAATAGATGCACATTTAATGGTAGAACATCCAAAAGAAGTAATACCCTGGTTTATTGAAGCAGGTGCGGATTGGATATCTTTTCATATTGAAACTGATGATAATATATTAGAAAATATAAGAATGATAAAAAAAGCCGGTAAAAAAGCCGGTATAGCTTTAAATCCTGATACTAAAATAGAGAAGGTTTTTTCTGTTTTAGATGAACTTGATTATATACTGTTTATGAGTGTTTTTCCCGGTTATGGAGGACAGTCATTTATAAGCTCGGTTTTAGATAAAATAAAAACATTGAATAAAAAAATAGAAAACATGAATAATCGTCCAATTATTCAAATTGATGGTGGTGTAAATCTGTCTAATATAAAAGATATTAGAGAAAAAGGTATTAATTCTTTTGTGGTTGGTACCTACCTATTTAATTCAGACAATATTTCAAAAACAATAAATAAACTTAAAGGAGTTTGATATGTTAAAAAAAATACTTATTATATCTGTTATTTCATTTGCAATACTTATTTCAATGGCAAATTGCAAAGGTAAAAAAGAAGTTAAAATTGATCCAGGTGATATGGGGTCAGGGGAATTGATGTATAAGAGGGCAAATACTTTTATAAAAAAAAATTCTGAAAAGGCAAGATTACTTTTTAAAGAAATAATACAGCTTTACCCTGAAAGTATCTATGCTAAAAAAGCAAAAATTGGAATTGCAGATTCATATTTCAAGCAAAAAGATGCAGCATCATTGATAATTGCCTACGCTGAATATCAGGAATATGTAAACTATTACCCTGATTCACCTGATGCTATTTATGCAAAATCTCAGACAGGTATGTGTTATTATAAAATGAAATATAAGCCAGGAAGAGACCAAGCTTATACATTTAAGGCAATTGATGCTTTTGAATCTTTAATAAAGGCATACCCTGACACTGAGGAAGCAAAAAAGGCAAAAGAACTTGTAAAAGAATGTAAAAAAGGTCTGGGAATTCATTATTATAAAATTGGACGTTCTAATTATCTATTAAAGGCTTATAATGGAGCAATAATAAGATTTAAACAGGTTATGGATAATTACCCTGAATTTGAAGAAAATGAGAAAGTGTTTTACTATACAGGAATGAGCTATGCAAAGCTCAGAGAATATGATACAGCAGTTTCTTTCTTTCAAAAAGTATTAAAGAGTTATGCAAAGTCAAAGTTTGCAAAAAAATCAAAAAAAATGCTTAAAAAGGTAGTTAAACTAAGAAAGTCAGCACCACCAAGAAAACCAAGGAAAATTAAAAAGGATAAAGAATAATAACCTTTTTTAATATATTATATAACAATAAAAAACCGAAATAAGAATAAGCTCATGTAGGTAAAATAACATTACCTATTGCTTATTTTAGGTATCAGAAAATTTTGTTGAGTATATTGTTGAAATACCCGGCTCGTTCATACTTATTC
>JAOZTV010000506.1 GCA_029939015.1 Candidatus Aminicenantota bacterium | reverse complement strand
TTTTACATCATAAGGTTTTTCAAAAATCCTGGACGTTGAGTTACAAACAGCCTGCGGTTTTTGCAAAACCTTCTGGTGCAACATTCTTAACCTCTTCATCCAAAACAATCGCTTAATTTAGAATATATAAAAATTAAAGAGAAATCCAAAAACTTTTAATTTATTAATATTACCAATAATGGTTAATTGTACAATCATATATGAAAGCTACACAATGGAAATTGTTTTCTCTTCTTTTAACTGCTTTGTGTTATGAATTGTATGTTTTTTGGCTGGAGCAAAACTTCTCCAAAAAGAAACATTGGTATCCAAAACTATAAACTTTACTTGATTAAAGAACATTTTAAATGATAAAATAAATATAGGAGATAAAATGCGTAATATTATGGTTTCGTGGATAGGTAATAATGATCTTAAAAGTATTGATAAAAACAAATTGACTGGCCCTGTTTATGCATTATTGAATTCTAAGCATGGAAAAGGGTTTGATGAGGTCTATCTTCTGTGTAATTATGAAGAGAAAGATAGTAACAAATATTTTGAAATGTTGAGCCAAAAACATAAAATTGAATATAAATATACAAATAAAACTCTTGCAAAGAGTCCTATGAATTATGAGTTGATATATGAAGAAGTGGAAAATTATTTAAAACATATATTGAATTTACAAAAAGACAAAGAGATAAACTGGCATTTTCATACAAGTCCCGGAACTCAGGCAATGTCTTCTGTATGGGTTTTATTAGGAAAAACAAAATATAATGCAAAACTATATTATTCATGGCTTGATAAGGATATCCAAAGAGTAGAAGAGGCAAAGATTCCTTTTGATATTTCTATTGATTATCTCCCTGAATTATATAAACAGAGAGAGCAAAAGGTAATTGAAAACTGGGATATAATACCTGCCTTTAAAGAGGTTATTCACAGTTCAAAAAAGATGAAAGAAGTATTGAATAGGGCTTCTGTCGTTGCAAAATATAATGTTCCAGTTCTTTTACTTGGGGAGACTGGAACAGGAAAAGAGCTTTTTGCAAAGGGAATTCATAAAAATTCAGATAGAAAGGACAAAGCATTTGAGGCTGTCAACTGTGGTGCAATTCCTGCGGATTTGATAGAGACAATGCTTTTTGGATGGAGCAAGGGGGCATTCACAAGCTCTGTTGGTGATAGTAAGGGACTCTTTTTAAAATGTAATGGAGGGACATTATTTCTTGATGAAGTAGGCGAACTTTCTTTAAATTTACAGGTAAAACTATTAAGGGTGCTTCAGGAAAAAAAGATTATGAGAGTTGGCGATAATAAAACATTTGATGTCGATGTACGGATTATTACTGCAACGAATAGAAATTTAGCTGAAATGGTAGTGGAAAATAAATTCAGAGAAGATCTGTTTCATCGTATTGCCATTGGTGTTATTGAAATACCTTCTCTAAAGGCAAGAGGCGGTAGTGATATTGTGAAAATTGCAGAGTATTTTTTAGAAGAAACAAATGATAGTTTTTCTGAGCCTGTCTCAATTAAAAACATGAATATTCAAAACCCTTATATCAAAAAGGTGTTTTCTATATCTGCTATGAATGAAATAAAAAAATATAATTGGCCGGGTAATGTCAGGGAGTTACATAATTCAATAATAAGAGCCTGCTTATGGAATCAGACTGACACAATAAATGCTGAGGATATTAAAAAAGCGATTATTCAATTTATAAAAAAGAAGACTGATAATATTGAAATTTCAGATGAGGGCGTTGATCTGAAGAAAATTCTTTTTGATATTGAAAAAAAATATATAGAAATGGCATTATCTAAGACAAAGAGCAAAAAGGAAGCAGCAAG
>JAOZTV010000505.1 GCA_029939015.1 Candidatus Aminicenantota bacterium | reverse complement strand
GATTTTTTCAATAATGCTCCTGTGGAGCTGTAAGAAGAACGAGACTATAGAGCCGGAACCTGTAAATAATGATCCGGCTATTACTTATGAATATGATAATCTTACTACAGGAGATAAAACTACATTTGAAATAAATGATATGATTTATGCTAAAGGTACTGGTAAGATAGCAGATAGTCGTCCTTATGATGGATTTGTTGATTTTGGTATTGGATTATATGAAGGTAATAATAATGTTTTTGATATTACAGGTCTTAGTACAGGTAAACAGCGTGAGATTACTGTTGAAGGCAACTCTCCATTAGAGAAAGGTATTTTAGAAGAGAAAGAATATGATGTAAAAGTAGATTATACTATTATGGACGCTAATGGTGATTCAACAAGCCATCAATTAAATATCGGCACAGTAACAATCACCACCGAGAAGGATTATATTTGGGGTGTGGAAAAAAATCAGAAAATCTATGATAATCGAGAGGCTATTGCTGAGATATTAGATAGGAATGCTAAGTTTTTTGGGAAAGATAAAGATTATAAGTTTTTTTTAGATGGATTAGCATTTGCTTATAATCCTGATAAGCCTAAAATTCATACGACAAAATTATTAGATACTGCACCTGCAAATAACTTTGTAATGGAGAGTAATAATTACACTTCATTTACTCATTTAACAGAAAAAGACGTATATGACCTTAGAAAAATCATTGAATAAAACAGTTGCTTTATTTCAGAAATAATGGTATATTTTTCTGAAGAAAACATTAGGAGTATTTATGTTATCCATAAGAAAGAAAGTGCTTTCAAGGATTTATGGGAGAGGTAGGGGTTGGGCTTTTTCATCAAAAGATTTTGTTGAACAATTTAGTCGAAATGATGTTGACAAAGCTCTGTCATTATTAAATCAACAGGGGACTATTCGTCGTGTTTGCCGTGGAATTTATGATTATCCAAGATATAGCAAATTACTTAAACAGACTTTAAGTCCAGATATTGATCAGATAGCTCAGGCAATATCCAGAAAGTTGAACTGGCAGATTTTACCCTCAGGAGAGACAGCATTAAATATTCTCGGAATATCTAAACAGATACCTGCAAAATATATTTATCTTACTAATGGAGCTAATAACCAATATCAAATTGGGAATATAAGGATAGAGTTTAAAAAGACTTCTTTAAAGGATGTAGGTTTTAAATTTCGTGAAAGCGGGTTGATAGTACAGGGACTTAAAGCACTGGGAAAAACCAGTGTAAATAAAGAAATAATTAATACCATACAGGATAAAATAGATAAAAAAAAATACAGACATATATTAACAGATACAAGATGGGTAACTGGGTGGATTTATGATTATATTAAAGATATTTGTTCGGAAAGTACACAATGAATAAAATTGCTGGTTTTTCAAATAAGGAAAGAAATGAACTTTTCTTTGAAGCAGCTTCAAAAATGGGAGTTGCTCCGGTTATAATAGAAAAAGACTTTTGGGTTACATGGATTCTAGGAAAGATCTTTAAAGACCCTATACTTTCTAATATTTTTATTTTTAAAGGTGGGACAAGTTTATCAAAAGTGTTTCATATAATTGAAAGATTTTCAGAAGATATTGACTTAATTTTGGATTGGAGTTTAGTGACTAAAGAAAACCCTCTAATTGAACGTTCTAAAACAAAACAAGATAAATTTAATAAAGAAATTAACAAAAATGCACAAATATATATTGATAATAAAATTTTACCTATTGTTTCAAATATAATTGAGCCATATTGTAAAGCCGAAATAGACAAAACTGATCCTCATATTATTCAAATTTTGTATCCAAAAGCTTTTTCTTCTGAATATATCA
>JAOZTV010000504.1 GCA_029939015.1 Candidatus Aminicenantota bacterium | reverse complement strand
CCATTGATGGTTCTGAGAATCTTCTGAATATTGATGGTTTAGAGGCTATGAAAAATTTAGAAAATCTGTATTTAGATGACTGTCCAAACCTGAAAAACCTGAATGGATTAAGTAACTTAACAAATTTAAGAACATTGTTCTTCGAAAATTGCAAAAATATTGAGAATTTGCATAGTCTAAAAAAAATAATCGAATTAGAATATTTATATTTGGAGAATTGTACCAATATTAATAATATAGAGGGTATAAAAGACTTGAGGAATTTGAAATTATTAAAGATAGAAGGTTGTAATAATCTTAAAGATGTGGATGTAGTAAAGGATTTTGCAAATTTGCTATTTGTAAATGAAAAATAAAAAAGAGGAAGATCATTGAATAAAAAGTGTATAAGAACAATAAAGTTTGAATCTGGAAAGATTGATGATACTAAAAGGAATTTAATTAAATGGTCAGGTGATAGTTCTATAAATATAAATGTTATTACTGATAAATATACAGACAATAATCTATTTGAAAAGGGGACTGTTTCAGGTGAAATAAATAGTATTGAAATAAATTTTTCAGATTTTAGTAAAAATAAGATGATATCTGTTAAAAGATTTAAGGAAGATATACTATATATATTGGTATATAAAAGCCCTGGAAATACATGGACATTGAAGATCAATGGGGAAAATATTATACTTTTAATAAATAAAATGAGTAACTTGTCTGAATCTGTGACAGATCATAAAAATATTTTTGCAGTAAATGCAGATGATTTTTCTTTACTCGGTAAATTTAACAATTTGGAAAATCTCCATATATTGAACAAAAACATTAAAAACTTAAACTCTTTCGCAGGCTTGGAACTACCATATCTGAAAAAAATATTTCTGAATCATTGCAAGAGTCTTCAGAATATTGACGGTCTTAAAAACTTATCAGGTATTACAGAACTATACCTCTTTTTTTGCGATAAACTTGAAAATATTGATGGCTTAAAAAAAAGCTATGATCTGACAAAACTGAGTCTATCTGCCTGTAAAAAACTTATAGATTTAGACTCATTAAAAGATCTTACAAATTTGACAGAATTAAATCTTGTTGGCTGTGAAGGTCTCGTAAATGTGAATGGGCTGTTAAATATGGATAAAATAAAGAAATTAAATTTTGGTTTTTGTTCAAGTCTCAAAAATGTAGATGGTTTGAAAAATATGAAGAAAATAAAAGAATTGAGGTTCTTTTATTGTGGAGAACTTCTCAATGTTGATGGATTAAAGAATCTTACACAATTAACAAAACTTGATTTTTTTTCATGTAAAAGTCTTAGCAATATAAACGGACTTAAAAATTTGTCAAATTTAACTGACCTAGATTTAAGCTCATGTATAAGCCTTCGAAAATTGGATGGATTGGAGAATTTAACAAGTTTAACAAACCTTTATTTGAGTAATTGCACAAATATTAGAGATTTGAATGGATTGAAGAATCTGATTAATTTAAGATCTTTGAATTTGAGCAATTGTCCTAGCATTAAAGACCTGTCAATCTTATCAGAGAGTTCTTCATTAAGAAAAATGGAGTCCTTAATATTATAAATCAGTGTCTGTTCTTTGTTACAACCGGAAAACATTTGTTTTTTTTATTAACCTTATAGCTTTCATATTGTTTTTTCTGTTCATTAATGTTTTTAAACAAAATTGCTCCCCACATTTCTTCTTCTCGTACTCCATAACAACATATCCTGCTAAATGAATTCAAATCATTGATCCATTTGAGTAATTCTTCAAAAATGTGATCTTCCCAGAGTAGGGTTCTTGAATGATAATATTTTGGTGACTTGCATGATTTGCAATAAAACATTCCG
>JAOZTV010000503.1 GCA_029939015.1 Candidatus Aminicenantota bacterium | reverse complement strand
TTAGTATTGAAAATCGGAATGATATTGGTATGTTATGGGAAAACTTTCTTTTTATGGAAAGGATTAAAAAACTTGAATATAAAAAGATGTTTTCAAATATTTATTTTTGGCGAACACATGATAAAAAGGAAATAGATTTAGTTGAAGAAAGAGATGGGAAGCTATTTGGTTTTGAATTTAAGTGGGGTAAAAAAAAAGTCAAACCTCCTTTATTATGGTTTGAAACCTATGATAATAGTTCATGGGAGGTTATTTCCAAAGAAAACTTCCTTGATTTTTTGACAGATGATTAAATTAATTAAAGAATTTGCAGAATTGCAAAAATGAGGTAAGAAATGTCAAAATTAGTTAAGAATATTGCAGGATTATGTTATGAGGTTAATAGGCTTTACTATGAAGAAAAAGATACAAAAGTAAAAAAAGAGCTTAAAATACGATTTGAAAAACTTAGTGCTTTATTAGACAAAGCAATAATATCTCAATTTGATGAGAATGATAAAATTTATAAAAGTACTATAAGAAAAATCAATAAAGTAAATAAAAAAATAGAAAAATTAAAGATAGACTTAAAAAAAACAGAAGAAATTTTTGCCTTTTTGTCTGATATAATTGAGAACATTGATACTCTTCTAGTTGATGCGAAAGTTTTTGAATAAATTAATTTGATTTTCAAAACTATGCTTTTATAGTAAAATTATCCAATGAAAATTAATGAGTTTGATTTTGAGCTTCCAGCAGGGAGGATTGCAAGGTTTCCAGCTGATAAAAGGGGTAATTCTAAGTTGATGGTGGTTGACAGAAAAACTGGGAATATATTTCATCATATATTTGATGAGATAGTTGATGTTTTACCTGATGATAGTTTTTTAGTAGTTAATAGGTCGAAGGTTGTACCTGCAAAGCTTTTTGGCAATGTAAATGGGAAAATCATTGAACTTCTTATTATTAAAGTGTCAGATGGAGAAGTGGAAGTATTTGGATTACCTGCTAAAAAGTTAAAAATTGGGACTATTATTGAATTTGAAAATAAACTTAATGCAGAAGTAATTGGAATAGGTGATAAGGGTAAGCGTATATTAAAGTTTAATTGCAATTATGAAAAAATACTTTCTCTTGGATATGCACCGCTTCCTCCATATATAAAAAGGAAATACGATGAGGCAAAACAGAATAGGGCTTATGACCTTGAGAGATATCAAACCTTATATTCAAAAGAATTAGGTTCAATAGCTGCACCTACTGCTGGTCTTCATTTCTCAGAGAAAAATTTGGCTGAATTAAAAAAGAAAAAAGAAATTATTGAATTGGTTTTGCATGTTGGTACGGCAACTTTTCAGACTATTTTGGTTGATGATATTGAGGAACATAGGATGGGTAAGGAATTTATTACAATTACATCAAAAAATTCAGAGAAGATATATGACCTGAAAAAGGATAAAAAACTGACAGCAGTTGGTACTACTTCAGTTCGGTCACTTGAAACTTATGCACTTCAAAAAGACAAGGTAGAAAATTTTTCTTCAGAGATATTTATTTATCCCGGGTTTGAATTTAAGATGGTTGATAGATTAATTACAAATTTTCATTTACCAAAGTCATCTCTTTTTATCCTTGTCTCAGCATTTGCAGGATTAGAATTAATGCAGAAAGCCTATAGAATAGCAATAGAAAAAAATTATAATTTCTTCTCTTATGGAGACGCAATGTTAATCTTATAATAAAGTAGGTGGTATTTATGAAAATACATATATTAACTGAAAACCATGCATCCGGGCAATGCCTTGCTGAACATGGCTTGTCATATCTTATTGAGAGCGATAAGAAAATACTATTTGATACGGGGCATTCT
>JAOZTV010000178.1 GCA_029939015.1 Candidatus Aminicenantota bacterium | reverse complement strand
AAAAAATGAGAGATCCATTAAACATTTCCATTAATTGGAAAGAAAAAATGCAGTTTACTGCGGTAAATGACAAAACAGATTATGAAGTAGCAATTGATGTACCTAATGTAGAAGAGGGAGGAGAAAAAAAAGGGACAACTCCAAAACATTTGTTTTTACAATCAATAGCATCTTGTACAGGGCAGATAGTTGTTATGTTTTTAAGAAAAATGAAGGCAGAAATGCCATCAAAGTTCAGTGTAAATATTACTGGAACGCTTACGAAAGAGCATCCAATGTATTTTGAAACAATAGATATGACTTATAATTTTGAGGGTAATACTGATGTCAATAAATTAAATAAAGTAGTAAATATGAGTGAAAAACAGTATTGCGGACTTACATTGATGGTAAGTAAGATGGCAAAAATCAATTCTAAAGTCATTTTAAATGGAAAAGAAATAGAATTGTAAATGAATTAATTAAAATTTATGTGCCAATCAAAAAACAGAGATTTTTGTTTTTTTATATATATAATATTTGATAGTGCAACAGAATTTATGTGACAGACAAATGTCATTATCTTGCATTAAATTGTTGTCAATTACTATATTTGTTCTCATTTTTGCTCCCTATGTGTATAATAGTATAAAACATTACACATTTCAGCTTTATTTATTAATTATTTTAAAAAACTCTAAATTTTCTTGTATATATTAAATTGGTTCTCCTCCAAAATTTGTGGGTGGAGGAATTATGTGACAAGCAAATGCTATATAATTAAAAACATATCTTTACATTTTTCATGATTTAAAATAGATTACTACTCTTTAGCCATAATTAATGACATTGCTTCTTCTCTTGTTGCCAGTTTTGTTCTGAATATTCCTCTGACTGCTGATGTCAGGGTTATAGATCCGGGCTTTTTGGCTCCTCTCATCGTCATACATAGATGTTCTGCTCTTATAACTACCATAACACCGAGAGGTGCGATTGCCTTTGTTATATTGTCTGCTATCTGCTTAGTTAATCTTTCCTGTAATTGAAGTTTCTTTGCTATTGTATCAACAAGGTGCGCTATAGTGCTTAATCCCATAATTTTGCCATTTTTTGGAATATATGCAACGCTGACAGTTCCAAAAAAAGGGAGTAAATGGTGTTCACACATTGAATAGATTGGAATGTCTTTTAAAATGACCATTTCGTCATGTTCTTCTTCAGTTAAATATTTTAGGAATTTTCCAAGGTCTTCGTGAGTTCCGCTTAAAACTTCTTCAAACATATTTGCTGTTCTCTCTGGTGTCTGCTTTAATCTTTTGTCATTGGGGTTTTCTCCAATACCTTCAATAATAAGCTTAACTCCCTTAATTATTTTTTCTCTATCAAATTCATTCATTTGCAAACTCCTTTCTGTTTGACTTTTTTAATTAATTTATTCTTTATATAGTCTGGTTTTCCCTTATTATTTTTGTTACCTATTTCGTCTGAATAATTATATAAGGCTTCAATTTCTTCAAATTCTACTCCTCTCTTCTGCCATTTATCTTCTTTCTTTAGACGGATTTGACTTAATTTACCTATTCTCTGCTCCAATTTCATCCCATACGGTTTCAATTAATTCTGCAGAGAGTTGTCTGTTTCGTGTTGCAATATCAATGAAGCTTGTATATAGAATTTTGTTGATTTCTCTAGGAATACCATTTGATGATTTATGAACTATTTTATAAATTTCGTAATTTAATAAATTTGTATCCCCTCCACATTTTAATAATCTGTATTTAATATACTGTTCCATATCAAACATTGATAATGGTTCAAGATTTAAGGAGAAAGTTATTCTGCCTCTAAGAGAATCATATGATCTTGCTTGAAGCCGTTTATGCATACTTTGTTCTGCTATTAACAGTACTGTAATCAATTTCTCTTGCTCAGTTTCAATATTGGACAGAGTCCTGAGAACATGAAGTGCGTCGGCTTTTAAAAAATGAGCTTCATCGACAACAATTACAAGTTGTTTGCCCTGCTTATAATATAATAAAGCCGCCTCATGCAGAGCATTTAGACGGTCATTTACTAAACGTCCACAGTTTATTTCCAACTCATCCAGAATAGAACCTATTAATGCACCTTTGCTCATTCCAGGGTATGCAAAAATAAAAATCCTAACATAATCGGAAGGATCAAGGTCATTCATAACAACTTGAGATATCAAAGTTTTACCTGTTCCAGAAGCGCCAGTCAGCAAAATAAGTGCATGTTGATCTTCAATGCCAATTTTTATTTTTATTATTGCTTCTTCATGTTGTCTTGTCCTGAAAAAAAGATCTGTATCAATATTATCTTTAAATGGGTTTTTTGTAAAACCAAATTTTGATTCCCAAATTTTATTCATTTTTTTCCCTCCTTAGAGTTGGGTCCTATATTCAAAAAAAACAATTATCATCATTTCAACATTTTAATATAACGGCTAAATGCAGAACTAAATTTTATTTTTGGATCTTCTTGCTTCAATAGAGTCAAAGCGATATTCTGTGTGTTTTTACTCACTCTTGCATTTGGGTCAAATACCGTATATGGTTTTCGGTGTGAAGTTGCAGCGGTTACAGTCTGATCTTTTAATAGATAGCCTATATTAGTCACCTCACAATTAAGAAAATGTTTAGTGCTTCCTGAAAAACGTTGTGCTGTGTCAGCAGATTGTCTTAATGTATGAACCATATTAATAACTGAATAAACAGGCTTATCCAGACCCTCATTACAAATTGCTTTTAGTAATCCATATGCATCGGCTAAAGATGTGATATCAGGTGTTATAACAAATATTATTTCATCAGCTGTTCTTAAAAAATCTCTAACATTTGCATTCATCCCAGCTCCGGTATCAACTATAATAATATCAGCTGATGCCTCAACGCTTTCAAGGGCATTTAGCATTTGTTTTCTTTCATATTTTGTTGAGTCTGCAAGAGCAACTACACCTGAACAGCCTGGGATGATTCCAATACCTTCTGGACCTTCCACTATCACATCAGAAATACTATGCTCTGTGTCAACAATATCTTTTATACTGTATAAAGGTTGTATCCCAGATAATAGATGAATATTTGCCATACCAAGATCAGCGTCCATTACAATTGTCATCTTGCCAAGCCGTTGAAACTCAATTGCCAGATTTAAAGCAAGATTTGTCTTACCTACACCACCTTTACCGGATGTTACAGCTATAACTCTGGCAAATTTTTTTTTAATGTTTTTTTTAGGTTTTTTAAGATCATTTTTACAATGGCGGTTATGGATTTCTTTAAGTAAGTTTACTGCCTGTTTATGAAAAAAATAAATATCACCATGAAGTATTTTTTTTGGAAATTCTGCTATATATTCTGATTCATAAAAACGTATTCTACTTTCTTCTAAATTAGTTTGTTCAGATAAATCTGCAATAGTAAGTAAATGATTCATTATTATTTTTTGTCTGGTTTTGCTTTTACGAAACATATATCTTTAATTGCCTGCTCAACTCTTTCCATAATTAATTCAATTTTAAATGGTTTCTTAATGCAGGCATAAGCTCCCATTTTTATAGTTTTTTTTATCTCTTCATCAGTAGCAAGGCCTGTAATTATTATAACTTTTGTTTCTGGATATTCATTACTTACAAAATTTAACACATCAAAACCATCTTTACGTGGCATTCTTATGTCAAGTATCAGCAAATGATATTTTTTATATCTTAACATGCCAATTCCTTCTACACCATCATAAGCAGCATCAACTGTGTAGCCTGCATCCTTAAGACATTCCTGAATTGTTTCATTTAGAATACGTTCATCATCAACTATCAAGACTCTGCAATTTCCATTGACGGCTTGAGTTGTATCTTCTTTCTGTTCAATTATTTTCTTCATTTTGTTCAATCGACTAGCCTTATCAATTGGAAGTTTTACATAAAAGGTTGACCCTACTCCAACTGTACTGTCAACGAACATTGAACCACCATTATGTTCAATTATTGAATGACAGACAGCTAAACCAAGTCCAGTTCCTTCACCTTCTCTTTTGGTTGTAAAAAATGGATCAAAGATTTTACCCATATTTTCCTGTGTTATACCCAAACCAGTATCTTTGATACAAACTGTTAGCATGCTATCACTTTCAGTTTCTACATTTATATGTATCTTCCCACCATCAGGCATTGAATGATTCGCATTTATCAGTAAATTCATAAAAACCTGTTCTATCTGCATGGGATCAACCATTACTTTTGGAAGTTTAGTAGATATTTCATTATTTACACTAATCATACTCATAGATACACGGTCACCTATCACAGCTAAAACCTTGTTCATAATATCACTGATATTTGCAGAACCAAGTTTTGGTTGAGAAGGTCTTGCAAAACCCATCAAATCACTGATTATTTTAGATATCCTCTGTTCCTGTTCAGATATGGTTTTCAACCTTTTACGAATATCAGAATTTCCATTTTCTTTTTCCAGTTTGCGTTCGATTATTTGGAGATGAAGGGATATTATTGTTAATGGATTATTAATTTCATGAGCAGCTCCTGCAGCAAGACTTCCAACTGTAGCAAGACGATGAGAATTAAAAAGTTGCTGCTGGTTTTCTTCCATTTTTCGTAATATTTCTGCTGCATTCTTAACTTGAAATCCAAGTTCTTTTTCCAATAAAACTCTTTCAACTAAATTACTTGCAGCTGAAGAGAAAATTTCAAAATTTCTTGTCAAATCCTTTAGATTTTCTTCTTCAATTGCTGTATCCTGGAAATCTATCATCAATTCTCCAAAAATATTTCCATGGCTGCCTGTTAATTTTTTATCAGCAACAAATATTGTAGCTAAAAATTGGGAACCTGAAACTATGTCAGCAACTCCAGCTTCCTGTATAGATCCATTTGAAAGATCAACACTTGCTTTTTTTAAATATTTGAGTGCTTCTTGTTCTATGTCAGATTCTCCATTTCTATTAACTGTTTTTGTTTCAAATTTTTTTATTGGGACAGAAAATTCTTCGAAATTACCAGTAGTATATATCTGGCCGGTAAACTCATTAGATCTGTCATTACGAATCATACATAGGGCTCTTTTAGCCTTGAAAGTTTCGCTTGCTGAAATTAATATTTCCTGAATAGTCTCTTCTAAAGACAAATCAGATTTGATCTTTCTATTAAGCTCATAAGTTGCATTTAGTATCTTATTTGCCGATGTCAATTCCTGGTTTTTTAATTCAAGATTACGACTCATAGAACCCAGGCTAATATTAGCAGAACTAATAAGATTATGATAGATTTCTTCATCACAATATCCAAGTATATTGGCGACTTCTTTAGTTTTATCCACAACACTAGTCATTATTTCTCTAATATCATCTTTAGAGAGATTTTGGTTGATCATTATCTTTTCTAAAGCAAGATGATAGTGTTGGTGATCGTATGAATCTTTAGAAAGGAAATAACTGTTTCCTATATTATGAGTTATACATAGTATATCTGCTAATCTGATTATTTGGTAGATATTTTCACTATCAGGTTTGATTGTTTCAATAATAGGCTGATGATGCATCCACATAGCATTAGTTAATATACTTGGAAACATCCATTGATCGCCTATGGCTTTTCCTATATCTATATGTGTTATACCAAGTATTTTGGTTTCGATTTCTAATGGAAGAAGTTTGTTCTTATCATAACTGCCGCCTTTTCTCAATTCTAAACAGACCTTTTCAAATTCTTCACGACTTTGTATGTAAAACACTAATTTACCTAAATCGTGTATAAGTCCACCAATATAAGCATCTTCAGGGTTCTGAAATGATAATTTTCTTGCAAGAAGTTCGGATGTGACAGCTACTCCTATTGAATGAAGCCAAAAGTTAACCAATTCATCACTTTTATTGGAGGAGCCATCAGAAAAGCAGTCAAATATTGAAACAGATAATATAATACTCCGTACAGTATTAAAGCCTAATAAACCTATAGCTCTGGAAATAGATGTAACTTCAGATCGAGATCCTATATTTGCAGTATTAGCATAATGTAATATTCTACCTGTTAGAACTTGATCATTTTTTAATAGATCGGCTATTGATTTAAAGTTTGATTGTTCACCTTCGATAAGTCGAATAGCTTCAACAGCTATAGCAGGGAGAGTCGGAATTGAATTCACATCAAACCTGAATTGTTTTTTCTTAATCATAGCATCTTTATGTATGAAATATACAACGACTCCTATAGCTTATTTTTCTTTTAAGAAATTTAATGATAATTGAAAAAACTTTAATTGTCAAGAATATGTATACCAAAAAAATAGATTTTTTTTGGTATTCTAGTACTTTTCGTATTTATTTTGTGTAATTTGCATTAAAGTAAGTAGAGTTTTATAAATATAGGCTTGCCAGAGTAGGATTTAGACAAGACTTGTCTAACATTGTATAATACTTTATATGGATTTGAAAAATATTATTATGCAGGCAAGAAGTGTTGGATATAAAAAACTTTTTTTAGATATTAAAGATTCTGTTAAAGGAACAGAACAGGATTTTACAGAAGGTAATCTTTATCGAGCAATAATTCTATTGTCAATTCCTATGGTTTTAGAGATGGTAATGGAATCTGTCTTTGCAGTTGT
>JAOZTV010000502.1 GCA_029939015.1 Candidatus Aminicenantota bacterium | reverse complement strand
TTATTGAATTAATTAATGATTTATAAATTATTCTAACCTAAATTGACCAATTTAGATCTAAGTTTTATTTTTCACTATACTCCAGAATGCTATACTCAATATTCTATAACTATATGTAATGACAATATAAAATTCAGGTAAAACTTGGGAGAAAAAACAAATATAGAAAAAAGAATATATTATTTCAAAACACTTAAAATAAGGGGTAAAAATTGTTGACCACTGAATACCCGGAATGACACTGATTTTTTTTCACGTTTCCTGTTTTGCGGCTCTTTTTCTGTGGTCTCCATGGTCAATGTGGTTTTTTTTATTAATTAATCATTGTTTTTCAAAACGCATTTTTAGTATCTTGATTGCACTTATATTTTTAAATTTTTCTAATAAACCTTTAAATTGTCTTTTACCTGTTCGCCTGTCTATTGCTATTAAAATCTCAATTAAACCCCATTTGTCATTCTCAAATTCCTTGTTTAATAAAATATCTTTTGGAGTATCAATATACTCTCTAATCAAGTTAGATATTTCTGATATATCAGGTTCATAAGGATAATTATGAGAAGAGTCTTTGTCTATAAAATCTTTCGGATAATCCCAGATTATTTCTTTATCAAGTGTTATCCAGTATCTTGGAAGATCTGTACTACCACGCTTGGATTTCATCCTGTAAATACTGCAATGGATCTGAAAATTTATTCCCGTAGCTTTAAGAAGATAAATACTTTTTTGTAGTTTACTCCACTGTGACATTTTATTTGCTCCTCCTTTATCTTTTACAATACCAAAGTTTACATCAAAACAGAAAAACAGTCGCATTCTTTGTCATTTTTATAATGTTCGAATTCTTTTTTTTGTTTATTAATATTAATGTCATTAAATAATTCTGCTCCCCAGGAACTTTCAAAAGGTTTACCCCAAAGACAAATCTGACTGCCAATATTTAATTTATTAATCCACTCTAACATACTTTCAAATATATGATTCTCCCATAGCAAAGCCCTTGTATCATAATACTCAGGTAACAGGCATTCTGTACAATAATATTTCCCGTCTTTATTTTTATTGTCAAAAAGGTCAAGGTCAAATAAAATATCCCAATATACATCTTTATCATCATAAAAGTATATATTTCCCATTCCATTTTTTCTAATATTGCAGGTTATATTATTGATTACTCCAGAAAAACCTAAAGTAAAACTATCTTTTCTTGATTCAATTATATAAGGAGGATATTTAAACCTCTTCAGGTTCTTTTTGATCCAGTGGTCATAAGTCTTTCGTGCAAAATTCTTTGGCATTTAATATCCTCCTTCAATTAAGGTTTGATTATAGGATAGTCAGTATAGCATTCTGTGGTGTAGTGAAAAACTTATGAGATTATTTGTATTTCAATGTCTTTAATGTTTTTAAAATCCTTTACATTCAAATTATCAGGATTCTCTAAACTACCAGCCATTTCTAATAATCTTTCACTTGAAGATTTTTTATACTTCTTTTTTTTCCCAATTGATTTTAAGGATTGTATTATCTGAAAAATAGATGGTAAATACTCTTCTGGCATACTATAAATTTCCTCAATTACCATTTCTTTATATTCTTTACTAATTTCCATTTTATCCTCTATGTAAATAATATAAGACTATTATTAAAATTTGTCAACAAAATAAGATATAATTGACATTTTTATTATAAACTCAAGCCTAAATTGAGTAAATTTGCTCAATTTAGGTTGAAATACGTTTTTTGTTTTTAAATAAATTTTTTTACTATATAGGCTATTACTCTTATTATTAAATAAAAATATAAAATATTTAAAAGTATTTTTTTTGTTTTTTCTTTCATTTATAAATTCCTTA
>JAOZTV010000501.1 GCA_029939015.1 Candidatus Aminicenantota bacterium | reverse complement strand
ATATTATATATTTAATAAATAAACATGATATATTCTATATAGGAGTCTGTCCGAGTTATTCCGGTGAAAGTCAAGATAAAAAACTTAAAAAAATAATATTTATTTTTTTGCATTTTACTCACATCTATTGTGAATTTTTCTTTGCATGTGCGTTGATTTCGTGCATAATGATTTTATCATTTTGAGACTCCACCTGCTCTAATTTTAATTTTTTTATTTGATTACTTCTTTTATTACTATGTCTTCTCGAAATTGGAGCACTTGAATCATAGTTTTGATATCTTCTATTATTATTAATAATTGGAGTTATTACTTTCTCTTCATATCTTTTAATATTATTTTCATCAATTTTGGGATTATATTTTGTTTTATTTTTTAACATACCAAAAATAATTCGTGCAATTTTATGCATAAGAATACCAAATGTTGAAAGTTTAGATTTACCTTTTTTTTGATATTTTTCATATAAAGCTTTTATCCAGGGATCGGAGTTAATAGCAGACCTTACAACATTAAACAATAAATATCTGGCCTCTTGTCTTCCTGCTTTACTCATACGTGAACCACTAGATCTGTCTCCACTCTTTTTAAATATTGGATGTAATCCCCAGAAAGAAATTAATTGTTTAACTGATGCAAAACGTTGTATTCTACCTATTGAACACATTAAACCACATGCTGTATAGTCAGCTATTCCTTTAATACTTTTCAAAAGTTCAACTTCCTCTGATTTCATTGATTCAATTAAAAGGTTCTTCTGCTTTTTTATCATTTCTTTAATACTTAAGAGCTGACTTATAATGCTTTGAATTAATAGTCCGGCAGATTCTGTATTGGATGACGATATACTTTGTTTTGCCTTTTCTTTTAGTTCTTTTGCTTTTGTCTCACTTATAAATGGAATTCCCGATATAGATTTAATTGATGCTCTTGATAGCTTTTCGGCTGTTGGATATTTTGACATCAACAGAAAGAACCATTGAGGTGTGTCATCTTTGCAATATTCCATCATTTGAGGATGAGAATAATACAAATACATTGATAGCTGGTTTTTAAGTTGTGTCGATTGCTTTGTTAATATTTGTATAAAAGACCATTGATTTCTCAAATCACTATTTTTATACCTCTCGTTAAATCTTATTTTTTTTTTATTATGTATTAGATATTCTGCAATACTTATGGCACTCTCTTTATCAGTTGTAATGTTTTTATGAACTGATCTTGCATGATGATAAACTCCTTTAGGATTCAACCTGGATAATTTAATATTGTACTTGTCAACAAGATCTGAAAAAAAACCAATCCAATTGTTCTCAAAGCCACCTGTACTTTCAATACCAACATAAAGTATGATACTATTGCATTTTTTAAACACATCATCTATTATAGATTTTAAATGATTGTGTCCAGAAAAAGTGTCGTCAAGTTGAAAATTTTCTAACAACATATTCTCTTCTTGATCAAGAATTACAAAATCACAATACCCTTTACTTACATCTGCTCCCATATAAAATTCTTTCATTTAAAGCCTCCTTTACTCTTTGATTTTTTTTAAATATCAGGTTAAACCATTCTTGTAAATGCGGTGTCTTGCACCATGTTATTCCCCGATCTATACCTGAAAATTGGGAGAATCTCGGACACGGTATCTTGTACCAAGAACAGAGCCTCCTCAATTATCATAGTAACAAAAATAAAATATTTTTTAAATATTTTGTTTTTATTTTACAAAAAAAAACGCCCGGGTCTTACATTTAATATATACACCATATTAAATACTTAAAACCCTTAAAACCATTATACAAGAACTAGAGCAATGGCATAAAACTCAAAAATTTGCCCTAATTTTTCCATATTTT
>JAOZTV010000177.1:2176-6673 GCA_029939015.1 Candidatus Aminicenantota bacterium | reverse complement strand
CCGTCCAATAATATTTGAAATTTAACTGTATTCTTTTTTTTTATTAGAGAAAGATTGTTTTTTGGTATTATTTCTAAGCCTTTTCCAATAGAGAATGATGTGAAGTTTTCAGAATGACTCTCTTTATTAAATAGCACTGCTCTTGCATAATAGAGTGGGGTTTTGGCATATTTCTTTTTTAATATCATTTCAATATAAGTCATTGAAGAATGTTGCATTTTAAAATTGCCAACCCAATTTTTTTTGTTCTTTATTATATCAAAATCAATTGTTTTTTTTGAACTTACTATTCTTGTTTTATGTATCAGTCTCTTTCCAATTAAAAAACCAGATTTAGGGAAACTATGTCCGCTGGAAATTATGATAGCAATTTTTTCATCTTGCATGGGTTTATAGTTATTAACTGAAACCCAATGATAATGTGCATAGATTGGTAAATTTATAATAATTATTAGAATTATCAATAATTTAAAATTTTTCATTTTCTGTTTCCAATTTAAAATCTAAACATAAGTCTGTTTGTAATACCATAGGAAAACCCTGGTGTATATTCCCAATGATCCAAATCTGGATTGTTTTTGTCATCTACCATATAATCGAAATGTAGATGAAATACTACTTCGCCTTTTGATGCAGTATTATAGCTTTCTAATTCAATGAATTCCATAGCATGATGAGATAACAAAGGTGATTTTAAAAAAAATAAAAATAATAAAATAAGCATTGCTGTGTTAAAGTTTTTTATATTCATTTATTCCTCCGTGTTACGAATATGTAAAATCGTAGCACGAAACATTTTCTTTTGCAAGAGATTTTTGATAAAAATTGACATTTATATGCTTTTGGTACATCCTATACTATATAAATATAGATAGAGTGTTATTAAAAAGGGATAATTAAATGTGAATATACACAAAAATATAATGAACATTTTTGTTTTGGTAGGAATAGGTATCTTAGCTCTTATTATATACAAGATTGGTTTAGATGATATCTGGCATAATATTTCTCAAATAAGTTTGTTGAATTTTTTTATACTTGTTGGACTGCGCATTCTATATTGGTTGCTTCGTACGATTTGTTGGAAAGTTATTCTTGATGTTTATGAAGGTAAAACTTCATTGCTCAATCTGTTTAAAGCAAGAATGGCTGGACATTCAGTGAGTCAATTAACACCCACTGCTATGATAGGTAGTGAGGCAACCCGCATTTATATGGTTAATTGTTCAAGTAAGAAGGTTAGTCTTGCATCAGTTATTGTGGACAAAACCATTGAATTCTTAGTAGTTGTTTTTTTTACTATATTAGGTGTTGTTATGGTGCTATTTCGTATCTCTCTACCTGTAAAGTTAAAAACAATATTTATTTTAGGAGTTTTGTTTGCGATATTCCTCGTACTTTTTTTTGTTATCAAGCAAAACCAAGGTCTATTTGGATGGATTATTAATGTCTTAGGTAAACTTAGAATAAAACCTAAATTTATTGAAAAATATAAAAATAAAATCATTGAGACAGATGAACATATATCTGGTTTTTATAAAACAAACAAAAGTGCCTTTTTTAAATCTTTTTTACTTTATGGATTACTTATTATGCTTTGGGCAACTGAAATCCATCTTGGTTTGATGTATATCGGTATAAATAATGTTGAATTTATTGATAGCTTTTTAATTACTGTACTAGGTAATTTAGCTTTTGTTTTTCCCTTTATTCCAGGTTCTCTTGGTGTATATGAAGCTACATATATTGGTTTATTTGCAATATTCGGTATGAGTGCCGGAGCAGCTTTAACTTTGGTTTTGATCCGAAGACTTATTGCTCTGCTGTTGGCTGGTTTTGGACTTATTGGTTTTGTCAGAACTTCTACTAAGTAACTCGTTTTTTTTTATGTTAAGACGTATAAAATGAGTAAAATGTGTTATATTCAAAATTGCAGTTGTCATCAGTCCTAAATATATTATAAGATCAACTCTGTTAAGGCAGGCGAGTATTAAAATACCCCACATTTGAAGTGCCCGCATTTCACCGGTTTCACCAGTCTCTTTTTTCTGCTGGTAGCTCCTAGTTAGATAAAGGATATTAATTTGTAATAAAACAAGACCTGCGCCTAAACTACCTAAAAATAATAGATCAGAATTATTGTAATATTTTGCCCCTCCTATTGATATAGAAATGAATAAAGCGTAATCAACTATGCGGTCAAATATCAAATCTAGATATGAACCCCAGGAACTTGTCAGGTTTTTAGCTCTTGCAAGCATTCCATCTGCACCATCAATAATTGAAGAAAGTTGGGCAAAAATACCACCAAATACAAAATATGAGTATTCGCCTCTTGTAAAGAAAAAAGCTCCTATAAGACCAATAATACCTGAAAATAAGGTTATCATATTGGGGGTGATACTAGTGTTGAATACAGCACGTACAATTAAAGATGCAATAGGTCTATTCAAATAAATGTCTATATATTTAAAAGGGTTTTTTCCTGTTGAAGAGGTATTGTCTTTTAATGCTTTAGAATAGCTAAATTTATTGTTTTTACTCAATTTATTTCAATTTTTCTTTCATTAAATAACGGAGAGTATTTTCCATTTTATCACGTTGGGCAAATAGATCGTTTTCAGGATATAAACCTTCTTCAGTTACGGGACTTTTAAAATAAAATGATAGCCAGTCTAATATACCATACATATTTGCTCGTTGAGCAAGATCTGTGAATAATATAAGATCCAATAAAACTGGTGCAGCAAGTATAGAATCACGACATAAAAAATTGATTTTTATCTGCATGGGATAATCCATCCATCCAAATATATCAATATTATCCCAGGATTCTTTATTATCGCCTCTTGGAGGGTAATAATTAATGCGAATTTTATGATAGAGGTCTTTATATAGTTCAGGATAAACATCAGGATTTAAAATTGAATCAAGTACTCCCAGCTTACTAAGTTCTTTTGATTTAAAAGATTCAGGGTCATCAAGTACTTCGCCATCACGATTTCCTAGGATATTTGTAGAAAACCATCCAGAAACACCTAAGAGTCTTGCATTAAGTCCAGGTGCAAGAATTGATTTTATTAAGGTTTGTCCAGTTTTAAAGTCTTTGCCACACACTGCAACCTTATTTTTATTTGCCAATTCCATAAGTGCTGGACAATCAGTAGTTAAATGAGGTGCACCATTAACATAAGGTATTTTTTTTTTTAATGCGGCATAAGCATAAATTTGACTTGGAGAAATAGCTGGATTGTTATTTTTTAAACCTTCCTCAAATTCTTTAAGGCTATAATGAACCTTAGAGGTTTGAACATAGGCTTCAGTTGAACCAGCCCAGCACATTACTAAGCGATCAATATTATTTTCTTTTTTAAATGTATCAATATCAACCATTAATTGTTCAGCCAAGTCCATATTATTATTACCTTTTTTAATATGTTTTCCGTTAAGGTTTTTTACATAGTTTTTATTAAATACAGCAGTCATTGGTTTAATCTTTTCTAAATCACTTTTAACTATATCAATATGTTCAGATTTTAATACATTAGCTTTAATAGCTGCTTTATATGCTGAATCAGGATAAATATCCCAACCACCAAAGACAATGTCATCCAAGCTAGTTAATGGTACAAATTCTTTTATAGGAACATAATGATTTTTATCTCTTTTACCAAGTTGAATTTTACCTATTTGTGTGACTGATCCTAAAGGACGTGCTAATCCTTTTCTTGCTGCGAAAACTCCAGCCATTAATGTTGTTGTAACTGAACCAATACCAGTAATTAAAACGCCAAGTTTATTAGTAGCAGGTAGGATTTCTTTACCTCTTAATATTTGTTTCATTTATTATTGCCTCCATTATATTTACGCGAACCCTTAGTAAAAATTCTTTCAGCTTTTTTATAAGCTTTTTCATCATCCACATCTATCCAGTTATGATTTCCAATATCAAAGGTTTTAGCTTTTTGACTATTTGCTAATTCAAGAATACCGCCTGATAATGAACTGTTGCCTTTTTTAATGCTTTGTTCTAATGCAATAAATATTACTGGGTCACAAAGAAATATTCCAGTATCAAATGCATTATAATTAGATGTGTTTTTGCCAATATTCTGTATTATATTATCAACTTCCAATACCTTGGTGACATCATCTATATCAACTAAGGGATTGTTTTCAATTCTTTTATCGACTGCTAGTTTTATTTCACCAGGCTCAATTCCTTCAGCTTTTAATTCTTTTATTATTGAATAATCAAACAAATGGTCGGACATTAATAGGATAAATGGTTCTTTAAGTTTTTCTTTTGCAGCAAGTA
This sequence comes from Candidatus Aminicenantota bacterium, assembly GCA_029939015.1. Classification (GTDB taxonomy): domain Bacteria; phylum Acidobacteriota; class Aminicenantia; order UBA2199; family UBA2199; genus JAOZTV01. The sequence continues at coordinate 2,355 of JAOZTV010000177.1, read as the reverse complement.
CTGAAATTCCATTAGGTTTATTCCAATTTTCATTGTTTATATAATCAATTCTTACAGAATGCATTAAGCTAAACTCTGTTAATCTTTTTTTGATTTTGTCTCCATTATACCCAATCACTATGTAAAAATCAGTAATACCTGATTTCATTGTTGTCAGAATTACACGCTCAATCAAAGGG
>JAOZTV010000177.1:0-2076 GCA_029939015.1 Candidatus Aminicenantota bacterium | reverse complement strand
TTTACAGTATTCTACTCCAAAATTTTATTTATAGAGATTTAAAAACTATACTTAACTTTCATATAGAGCATATCGTTATTTCCATATTGACCGAAACTTCCTTTTGTATCTCCAGAAAAAATATTTGCACCAAGCAATATGTCAAATCCGTCAACAAGTTTATAGGTAGCTTTTATACGGACAAGACTGTCTCCCTTATTTAAACCAATATAGGCAAATAATTCCAGTGCAAGGGTTTCTCTTAAAAAGTCTTTTCTTGCAAGAAAGGTCATAGTGTTTTCAAATTGGTCTTTTAATATTGGCTCATTATAATCAAGTATTACCTGCTGTATGAACTGGGTACTCATTTTAATACCGGCAAGGGTGAAATCTGCTCCAATGAGATAGTGTATATAGTTTTTTTCAATAATTGAATCCAAGGCCATTGGGTCTGTAGTCTGAAAATATTTACCAGAATAATATGCACTCTCACCTCTTATAACAAAACCTCCAAGGGTTGAACTGAAACTGCCTCCAAATAATCCTAAACGGTGATGTTGAGGTGTTACCCTCATAGAAGCCAATTGAGACGTTAAGGGGTCAATAGTTTTTGTTACATGAAGAGTAGGGTCATCATCCCACATATAACCGCCCATTATCTCAAAATCAATAGATGAAGAGAGAACTGAATATTTCAGAAATATTTCGCTATTATTTACACTTTGATCAACTTCTTTTTGTGAATAATCAAATATAGGTTGAATTGGAAAATCCATTTCAGGCATCCATATTGAATCCTGTTCAGGCATTCTTGTTGCAGAAAATGATGGGACATATACAAATTCAAGGGTATTATTACCCATATAATAGTCTATCTTTATCGCTGTAACACCCATTCTGATTTCATCAAAATCAGGAAGTAGAAATTCTCTTAAATCCTTTGGTGAGATTACGTCTGTTATAAAAACTCCGTCAGCCTTGCCCCAGATTATTTGTTGCTTTCCTATTCTAATATCCATTGAATTAAAAAATATATCAAGATAAGCCTGTCTTAATCCAATTTCTAATTCCTCATTCTGATAATGGTTAATATACGGATTTACCTTAAATGCTACCTTGTTTTTAGAGTTTTCAATATTTAAACTGAAAGTGTTTTGAAGCATTGCAAATGATGTGTCTGTAAAGAGCATTCCTGTATAATTTCTGACGTAACCTGTAAATGAGGTTGTATCTGCCGTTAAACTTACTACTGATAATAAAATTATCAGCAGTATAACTGTTTTTTTGGTATTTTGCATCAGATTCCTCTTTTCATCATCCTTTCTGTAAACTGTCTATCCTGAATTCCAGTATTTATTTTTACATTTTTTAATGACATTTCAGTTGAATGTTTTTTTTGTACATTTTTCATTTCTGAGTCGAGTATAATCCAAAAACCGTTTATTTTTTCGTATTTTTTTACTGTTAATATCTTTAATAAATCATCGTCTTCGTCATAAAATTCTTTTTTTTTCCCGATCCATTTATCTTTAATAATCCATGTCAGGGTTTTTGAGTACATATACTCTTCTTCCTTTGGTTTACTCTCAATAACATAACATTCGTCATTGTCAACAGTTTCCATACGTAGAAATTTATGTTTGTCTGCTGTAGGCTGTCTATCTCCTAAGTCATCATAAGTGAAATCAGAACCCATAAAATAATCATTTTTACTGTCACTTGAAATACGTTTTACTCTTTTTAATGCTGGAAGATATATCCATTGATCGTCATTCTTACCGTCTTTAGTATAAGACCATGACATAAATGATGTATTGCGAACATCGGCAGGTGAGACAAAGAACATAACCTTTTTTTCCATATCTTTTTGTGTTTTTAATAATTGTTTAATCTCTCTTACTCTCTTATTATTTCGTGAATCAATCAGGGTCATTGTTAGCTTAGCTGTCTGGTCATCTCCCGTTGCTCTGTCATATACCTTTTTAATTATTTCCAGACCTGTTGGTTGTGCCTGTGGAAATATTGAAATTGTGAGAACAATTAAAGCCAGAACTAAAATTAATTTTTTTTTCATAGTCATTTAAGACCTCCTTTTTT
>JAOZTV010000500.1 GCA_029939015.1 Candidatus Aminicenantota bacterium | reverse complement strand
AATTTTCCCAATAAGTGTATTTATATTGGTTTTTAAAAGTTCTATATTTAATCTGATTTTAGTTTCAATGATTTTATACTTTTTAATTTTTTGTATCAATGACAGATATTCAAGGTTTGTAATTTGTTTTTCTATAAAAAGTTTCTCTTTAATGATTTTTATTTCTTCAGAATTTTTTATCATTCTTTGAGTTATCTTAATTTTATTGTCAAGATGAGTTTTTGTATTATATAATATTTTGAGATTCTTACTCACTATTCTGATGAGTTCAGTTTTTTTATTTTCAAGTTTTTGTTTGAGATAATCCAATACTTTGTATTCTTTTTTTTGTTTATTCCAGTCAAAAATTTTATATTTAATATTAATTCCTGTTTGAATATATGGGCTCCATGAATTTTTAAAAAAATCTATACCGGGTTTTCCATAATGAAATTCTAAAAAACTATTAATTTGTGGACGGTAAAAACCTTTAGAAATATTTTTTTTTATATCTAAACTTGATTTATTAATTTTTATGTTTTTTAAAATTGAATGATTATTTTTATAAAATAATAATGCCTTTTCAAAATTTGGTATTTCTTCAGTATATGGTGCAATATTATCTTGTCTGGTTTCACATAGGAAATAAAACTCATTTTCTTCATTAAATATTTGTTTTTTCAATTCTTCTCTATTTAGTTTAATCTCATTTATTTTCAACTCTGTTTCAAGTATTCCTGATTTCCCAATAAGATCTTCTTCAAATAGATCTTTAAGCTTTTGTTTATGCTGATTTAATTCCTCTAAAAGAACAGTTAGGATATTGTTTTCCTCTTTTAATAATAAATATTTGAAATATGAGTTTTTTATTTTTCCGGATAATTGTAAACTGGAAAGTTTTATGTTATTTTTGCCAATATCAATATTGTTTTTTTTGAGTTTAATATTATTTGAAATAATTCCTCCAGAATAAATTGGTTGTAATATTGATAAGTTTAAATCAAAATTATGATAAGCACCTGCATCCATACTTTTACCGGGAATTGTCATAGTAGGGGATAGTACAGTATCAGGAAAATTAATTTCCATAATGTCTGACCTGAATAGATATGAACCGGATAAATTAATAACAAAGTTTTTTTTCTTTTCTGAAATATCTTTATTTATTATATTAATTTTTTCCTGAATTGATAAAATTTTAGATTCATTACTTATTTTAATACCTTTTTTAATTGCATCTTTTAAATTAATCTTTTCAGCAGAAAGTAATAATGACATAAATAATAATATTAATAAACTTATTTTTTTCATTTTAATAAACCTCTTTTTAATAAATTTTTGATGCTCTTTTTTCTATATTCATAATATTCATTAGTTTCATCTAATTCAATATTGAATAGTGCTTCAGGTATTGGTTTGGCAATAAATGGGAAAATTATGAGCGAAAGTATGTTCATCATAAAATGAACAGGGTTTTTTTCTGTAATTAAATTTTGCTTATACCATTTAGATACTAATAATTCAAATGGTGTAGGTCCATCTCCAAATTTTTCCTTGAATAATTCTTTGATAAGATCTGAAATAAAATCAGGATTTTGTAATAGGTCGATAATTATCATATTTACAAATTCTTTGTTTTGAGAAAAAAAGTTAATATAAATTTCTGGGAATTTTTCAATAAAATTATCAATTGTAAGTGCAGGTGAAATAATCTCTGATAATCTTCCAAGTAACACATTTACTGTTTTTTTAACAATTAATTCATATAAATTTTTCTTTGATCCAAAATAATAAAAAATCATAGCCTTATTAACATTTGCTTTCTTAGCAATATTTTCTACTCTGCTTCCTTTTAATCCATTTTTAGAAAACTCATTCATAGCAGAATTAAT
>JAOZTV010000176.1 GCA_029939015.1 Candidatus Aminicenantota bacterium | reverse complement strand
GTGCATCAATAATAAGTACAGGGTAAACATCTCTGCTTATTATTCCTGCTTTTAATCCCTTTAATATTTCTTCTTCTGAAAGATCTCCGTCTTCAAAATATTTTTCCATTAAAGCTTCATCATTTTCAGCTATTTTTTCAATAAGTTCTTCTCTTTTTGTGTCAACTGCATCCACCATATCAGCTGGGATGTCAATTGCTTTAAAAGTCCCTTTTTCTTCACTATCATATTCATAAGCTTTTTTTGTTATTAAGCAAACAATACCTTTAAAACTGTCTCCACTTCCAATTGGAAGCTGAACTGGAATTGCATTTTTTCCAAATGACTCAACGATTGAATCAAAAGTTGTTTCATAATTAGCAAGTTCCTTTGTCATCTTATTTATTGCAAGAATCATTGGCTTGCCCAATTCAGTCATAGAATCAAATATTTTTTCAGATTGTACTTCAACGCCTTCTGTAGCATTTACAAGCATAAGCCCTGTTTCAGCGGCTCTAAGTGCAACTCTTGATTCCCAGATAAAATTTGCAAATCCAGGTGTATCAATGAGATTAACCTTATACTTATCCTTTACAACATAAGCAATAGATGCTGAGATTGAAATCTTTTTTTCAATTTCTTCTTCCTCGTAATCTGTTATAGTATTACCCTCGTCAACTTTTCCAAATCTGTTTATCATTCCTGTGTTAAAAAGTAATGCAGAAACAAGGCTGGTTTTTCCAGTTTGCCCATGTCCTACGACTGCAATATTCCTTATTTTGTCACTTTCAAATTTAGTCATTAATAATCCTCCAAAAATTTCTTTTTTTATCAAAGATAATAAGAGAAATAGCAGTCTTTGTCAAGTTATTTTTTAATATATTCAGAAGCAAGATTTCCTGTCAATCTAAGTATCTCTGTACCTGTATCTATAAGATTATAAATTGACTGTAGTTTATTATAAGCGGTATTAAAATATTGAATTTGAATATCTCTATAATTAAAAGAAGTAATTACTCCTGATTTAAATCTATCAAAGGCCAATTCAAGGTTTAGGCTTGTGTTTTTAATGTTTTCATTTGAAATTTCTAATAATTCTTTTTGAAGCGAGTAAAGGTCAACAAATCCTGTCAATCTATTTTCAAGTGAAAATTTTAATTCTGATAATTTTAATAAACCAATTTTCTCATTTATTCTGGCATTTGCAATAGCTCTTTTAGTATTTCCTCCATTAAATAAATTCATACTTATCGAAAAATTCACATAATAATCATAAGAGCTTGAACTACTCAAAGGAATTTCTGGAAATTTCATCCCTATTCTATTCATAGAAAGTCCACTATTCATTGAAACTGTAGGATAATAACCACTATGGTTTAATTTAATTTCATTTTTCAAAATTTCCTGATTAATATACTGGTTTTTCAGGTTTTTATTATTATTTAATAATTTCTTTTTCAATGTTTTAAGAACAAAATTGAAGTTTTTACTTTTGAGATTTTCAGATATTGTAATGTCTTTATTTACTTCCTCTCCAAGTACAAGATTAAGATTTCTTTTTGCATTTTTAATATTCATTTTTTGACTAATAATATTTGTCTTATCTGAAAGGTAGGCTATTTTTGCATTTAAAACGTCCGTTGTAACTGCAAGTCCATATTCCTTTTTTGAGAGTACATACTTATATCTATCTCTGGATAAATTATATAATTTTTGAGTAATTTTCATCTTTTCTTTTTCAAGTATTACCTTATTATAAGCTAATACGATAGCCTGTATTGTATTCTCAACAATTATTTCCTTAGTCTCAACACTTATTTTATTTAGCATATCAAGTTTGTTTTTTGTGATACTAACAGAAAAGCCTTTAAATAAAACCCAGTTTAAACTAAGGCTTGGTGACAGAACATAAGAATTGAATTTTGATCTATCATCTGGATTTGTAGTTGATTGGTCATTATTAATTGAATTTGCAGAATTTAAACCCAAATTTAAACTGGGATATCTTCCTGCCAAACCCCATGAATTATTGTTTTCTGCTATTTTCGTATTCTCACTGAATATTCTTATTTGATAATTATTCTTCAAGCCTCTTTTGATTGCATCAGATAGAGATAATTGCTCACCATTGAGATTTATTCCTGTACTTATAAAAATAATACTAATTAAATATATTATATATTTCATTTTTTAATCCTCATCTATTGAAATTTTACTGTGAATTACAGCTTTTTCTACACTTTCTCTTTCAGGTTTTGTTCCTGTAAAGAGCCATTTTTTATATACTTTAAATTCATTTAAAGCTAATATTAAAGCAGGAAAGAAAATAAGAATAAAAAATGTTCCAAACATTACACCATAAGCAAGTGCAATTGCCATTGGTTTTAAGAATTGTGCTTGAAAACTAGTTTCCAGAACTAATGGATATAGCCCTAATACTGTTGTGATTGTTGTTAAAACTATTGCTCTAAATCTTGATATGCCAGCATCAAAGACTGCTTCTTCAACTTTCATACCAGATACAAGATTTGAATTATATTTGGACATGAAAACGACAGCATCATTAATAATTATACCTGACAGTGCAACCATTCCCCAAGCACTCAGCATTGAAATTGGAATTCCTTCAAACCCATGACCCCAAGCTGCCCCAATCCATGCAATCGGAATCATCATTAGAATAATAAAAGGTTGAGAAAAAGATTTGAAATGTATCATCAGGATAAAAATTATTAAAAACAAAGCAATTCCAAAATATTTTTGAATATCAGCTAATGTTTCTTTACTTTCTTTTTGTTGTCCCTGAAATAAAACTCTAACACCTGGAAATTGTTGTTTTAAACCTGGAATAATGTCTTTTTTTATTAGGTTCAATGTTGGTGGTATTGGCATATTTGGGTCAATAAGGTCACCTTCTACATTAATCTCTCTTGCTCCATTATACCTTGTAATTACAACAGGCCCCCTGTCAATTTCATAATCAACAAGTTCCTTTAAAGGGAATTCACCTGTCTGAGTTTTTATTTTCATATTGTCTAATTGTCCAATAGTCTGTCTGCCCTTTTTTGGATATCTTACCCAGACTTTTAATTCATCTTTGTTTATCTGTAATCTTTGAACCTGGTCTCCAAAGAAGGCTTGTCTTATTTGATTTGAAATAATTGTATGATTTAATCCAAGATAATACGCATTTGGCTTTAATTTGATTTTTATTTCTCTTTTGCCCTTTGCATCACTACTACTTAAATTGATTATTGAAGGGATTTGTCTTAAACCCTCGAATAGATATTCTTTTGCCTTTTCAATTTCTCCAAGGTCATTACCAAGAAGGGAAATAGACACAGGCTTTCCAAATCTGTTTCTACCTCCAGTTGTAAACTTTTCTGCTTCATTAATTTTACCAATTTTCTTTCTTACTCTTGCTGCAATTTCAAAACTTGATATTCTTTTTCCTTTGTCATTTTTTACATTATCGAGGTTCTTTAATAAAACATTCACATTGCCTGCGTGTGAGCCATTTTCCTTACCACTGAATGCACTCCCAAGAGTAATAAACGTAAAATTTACAAGCGAATCATTCATCTTATACTCTTTTACAAGTTCGTCGTTTACTTCCCATACTGCTTTGTCAAATCTTCTTAAGTATTTCATGGTTTTTTCTTCACCTTCGCCGGGTTTAAATGCAATATTTACATCAAACATATCAAAGGCTACAACGGGGAAGAATGTTGACTTTATAACTTGACCAATAAACATTCCAGCAGTAATCATAATAATTGCTATAGGAATAACAAGTATTATCCACTTGAATTTTATAATTCGTTTTAGCATATATCCATAAATCTTTTCACGCATTAATAATAATAATTTATCTAAGTATTTTCTAATACTAAAACCTTTCTTTGCCCTGTTCTTAGATCTGAGTACATGGCTTGTACCAATATGTGCAGGTAAGACAAGAAATGCTTCAAAAAGAGAAAAAATCAAACTGAATATTACAACAAATGCCATTTCATACATGAATTCCATCATTCCAGAAAGAAAAAGAAGAGGTGAAAATGCAATAACAGTTGTAGTAACAGAAGTCATTACAGCTGGTAATACTTCCATAGTACCATCAATTGCAGCACGCTTAGGACTTTTACCTTTTTCAAAATGTGAAAATATATTTTCTGCTATAACTATACCATCGTCCACAAGTATTCCTATTACAAGTATCATACCAAATAATGAAATCATATTTATTGTTATCCCATAAAAGACAGCAAGGATAAACATAGCGAGAAAAGAAGCAGGAATTCCCCAGGCAACCCACATTGAAAGACGGAAACTTAAAAATAAGCCTAAGGATAAAACAACCAGTAAAAGTCCAACACCACCATTTTTGTATAAGAGGTCAAGTCTGCTGTACAACATTGGAAGATAATCAAAGGTTATATGAAGTTTAACGCCTTTGTTTTTTGCATTAAACTGCTCAACATAATTATTCATATATCCTGATACTTTTTCCAAATCTTCATCTGAAAGTTTATTTATTATTATAGAAATTGAACGGTTACCATTCATTAATTGTAGAGAGGAAACTTCAGCAAAGTCCATTTTTATATTTGCAATATCTCTAATATATAGATATCCTCCTCCAGATTTAGCTCTAAGTATAATTGAACCAATCTCATTTGGTTCAATACTTCGATTTCTTGACCTGATAAGTATTTCTTCTTTTTCAGACTTAATCATTCCTGCTGAAATATCTCTGTTATTCTGGGAAATTGCTCTTGAGATTTCATCAATTGTCAACGAATATCTAAGGAGTGTCTCTTCACTTACTTCAACAGATAATTCAATTGCAGGAAAACCTCCTATGTTCACTTGAGATACAATTCCAGAAGCAAGAAGATCGTCTTCAATTTGATCTGCATATTTTTTTAATGTCATAAGATCAACATCTCCTGAAAGTCCAAGAAACATTGCCTGGGTTACAGCACGTTGTTTTGATACAACAGGTTTTTCTGCTGAGACTGGCATAGAGTTAATGGAATCAACTGAGTTCTTAACTTCCATCAAAGTGTCATCAAGATCATATTTGCCTGTAGTGGTAATTCGTACAATTGATACATTTTCTGATGAAGTAGAATTTATTTCTTTAATCCCAACTAATCCTCTTATTGCAGCTTCAATTTTTGAAGTAATTCCTTCTTCAACTTCCTTTGGTGATGCTCCAGGGTAAACAACCGAAACTGTAATATCAGTTGAAGTCCTTTCGGGGAAGAAAGATTTTTTCATATTCATAAAGCTGAGTATTCCAGCAACCAATAAAAAAAGGACTATGAGGTTTGCATAGAATGGGTATTTTACAAATGTGGTTATAAGTTTTCTCATAATGTACTACCTTTTGTTTTTTATAATCTCTACAAGTGATTTTTCTTTTGCATTTATTAGGGCTTCTGATACAACCATTATTCCAGATTTTAAACCTGAAAAGATTATGGTATCTTCATTGATTTTTTTTATTTCAATCTGTGCTTTCTTTAATCTTTTATTCTTAATAATAAAAACTGTATTTCTATTAAAAATTGCATTTCTTGGGAGTTCCATAACATTTTCAAAAACTATATCAGAAAATATTGCCTTTAAATAAAGTCCCGAGTATAGAGGCTGGGATTTTGCATTTTTTAAATTAACAAAAACCGTAAGTGACTGTGTTTTAGGGTCAATTACGTTTGCAATTCTACTAATGACACCATCAAGAATGTCGTCTTTCTCATTAATAACAACTCTAACCTTATCACCTTTTTTAACAAAATTAAAATATTTAACATCTAATGGAACTTCTAATTCCAACTCATCTGTTCTGCTAACGATGGCAATTACAGCTCCTGGGTTTGCAATAGATTGTACTTCAAGATTTACTGAAATAATTGAACCTGAAAAAGGGGCTTTAACTGAATATTTTTTAAGTTTTAGTTCTTCACTCTTAATTTGAAAATATTCTCCAAGGATATTTCTACTTGAAAGAAATACTTTTTCTTTAAGAGAACCTATTTTTGGAAGATTCGGTAAGTCTTTATTTAAGTTGATTTTTTCAAAGAATAATTCCCAGGGTTTAAAATTATCAGAAAAGTCAATCTTCATATCAGGTAAAAGAAGTGCAACAGAATTCAAGAATCTACTAACTCTTGCCTTATGGTTAAGAACAGCTTCTTTATTGTATATATTAAAGAGAATATCTCCTTTTTTAAAAAGTGTTCCATTCTTCAATGAGATATTACCGGGTAAAATCCTTCCCTGTACTTCTGCTGTGATATTAATTTTATGTAATGAAGAAAGTCTGCCTGTAACTTCAAGGTTTGATTTAATTGTACTATAAGTGACTTTCTTTGCCTGTACAAATCTTTTAAATTCTGTCACCTTATTTTTTTTTGGTTCTACTTTCTTACTTGCAAAGTATTTCATTCCGAGTATAGCAAAAATAATTATAAATACAATAATTATAAATGGTTTAAATTTTTTCATAATATTACTCCTTTTTTAATATAGAAAACAAGCGACTTTAGTCATATTAAAATATTTTAAATCAAACTAAAAGTCTTGTCAAGCTCTTAAAATTAATTATTAACAATAAATTTATACGATAAAAATAATGTTTTGTTTATATTTTATATATTTCGATGAAAATTTAGTTTTAATTTTAAGATTTTTGAAATTTGAC
>JAOZTV010000175.1 GCA_029939015.1 Candidatus Aminicenantota bacterium | reverse complement strand
AATATCTGTTTGATTAAAATCATTGCCTTTGAATAGGATGCTTTGGCTTGAACTTTTACTTAGTGCATAGGTACAGCAATCTCCAATGTTTAATGATGCTGGATGGTTTCCTTTTCCATATTCCTGCCAGGCTTTTTTAGCAATTAATGATTGCTCAGAGTCAAAGTCAACGATTTTCCCACCTATTTTATGTATGAGTAAGTCAAGTTCCATGCTTCCTGATATACCTTTTTTTGCTTCAATAACAATACTTGATTCTAATAATGAAAAAGAACTAATAATTCGGATATTATCTTCTGCAATGGCCTTTGCGATTCTTTCAGTCTCGTTTTCTCCAAGTAATATGGCAATTAGAGCAGATGTATCAATAACCATTATTCAGCTACTCCAATACTATTATATCCAAGAATTTCATTAGCTGTTCTTTTATCTAATTCAGGTAGGTTTCTGCATCTATTAGAAATTGAAAGAATTTCTTTTTCAATATCATAAAGCCTACTGTTTCCTTTTATTCTTATAAGATAGTCTTCAAGAGCGTTAATAATTACCTGTGTAATACTTTTTCCACTTCTTTTTGCACTATCTCTTGCAAGTTTCTCAGCATAATCATTTCTTATACTTAATGGCATATCTTCCTCCGTACACAATATATATATATGTATATAATATATACGCTAAAAATGCTTTTTTTTCAACAAAAAAAATCATTACCAAGTCACTCTTCTTTTTTATTAAATAATGTTAGTTCGATTCCTATGGATGCCTTAAGTCCACCCAGTTTTATTTCCTTGTCTCCTATTGATGAGGCTCCTTTCAAATATGATATTGTACCGGAGAGATGGATGTTTTTTGCTAATCTATAATTCAATCCTGTACTAATTATGAAACCAAGATCAGAGCCTGACATAGAATCTTCATCAACCTCTTCTTTAAAAATCATATACATCAGTCCAAGCTCAAAAACACCCTTAATGTTTTCAGAAAAATGCATCTGATCTCCAAAACCAAGTGACAGGAATAGTTGCTTGGATTCAGCTTTAATATTATACTCGACAGACTCCCAGGTTGCAGGAACATAGAGGACGCTAGTCCAAAGAAAAATACCGGAAAAAACATCAATGCTTATTTTAGCTTCCGGAGCAATAAGAAAATTTCCATAAAATTCTTTATAATTTTTATCATTATGAGAAAAAATATTTGCAGAAAGACTAGTCCATAAAAGTCTTTTAGAAAATCCAATTTGAGTGAACATCAGCAGGAATAAAATAGTTATTATAATTCTCTTCATATTAAAATCCATTAAATTGAAACTTCATTAGATACGCCAATCTCAATATTATTTCCATCGTAAGCGATAATTTTATACTTATAATTTTTGTCTTTGTTTATATATTTGTCATTAAAAATAAAATTACCCATTTCTAATTCAGATTTTGTTAATTTTTTTATTACTTCATAGGTTCCACTTGTTTCTCTTCGGTAAATATGATATTTTGCAATTATTGATGAGGCGGCATTTTCAACTATTATTTTAATCTCAGCATATTCTTTTTCAACAATCCAGAAATATTCTTTTTTTCTTATTGCTTCAATTGAAACGGTAGGTGATGTATCAACAATGCTAAAACTAAAGTCAGAAAAGTCTTCAGTTGCATCTGAATAAATTCTGATTTTGTATTTATTATTAATTTCAATTGAAGATGGTATCTGCCATGAATAGGAATTATTTCCCATATTTGTTTTTCCAATTACTGAATGAAATATTCCATCTGAGTATAGTTCTATATTTATTTCTCTATTTAGTGCAGAAGATTCCCATGTAATGCTATATGTATTACCTATCTCAAGTATTTCTGTTCCATTTGGATATATAATGTTTACTTTATCCTCGGGTAAAAAGAAGAATTTTGACACAAAACCATCTCTGCCACCTCCACTAAAGGTTGATTGAAATGTATTTAATAATGGCAGATCTGAACTTTCTGTCTCGCCTGCAAGATAAATACCGCCACAACATCCAATTGCTATTCCAGATGGAATGTCATGGTCTGTACCACCATAATATGAAGAAAATAATAAGTTTGAGCCTGATTGAGACAACATTGAAATAAATGCATCATTTTTTGTACTTGAAAGATTATTTGCAAAAGCATTTAAAACTGGAATATCATTGCTGTCTGTATTACCTATTATGAAAATATTTCTACTGCTGTCCAGGGCTATACCATTTATAATATCTCTTCCTTCTCCTCCAAAATATGTTGAATAAGTCAGTGTTCCGGTTTTTGTAATCATTGCAATAAAACCATCTGAATATCCTCCTCCATAAATATTTTGAAATGGCAATATAGTTGGATAATCTATGCTTGAAGTACTGCCTGCAACATAAGTATAACCACAACAATTCATACACATTATTATTGAAGAAGCGGTTTCGTTGCTACTGCCACCAAGATATGATGAGAATATTAAAGAGTCTCCAGTTGAAGAAAATTTTGTTATAAAGACATCGGACTCACCACCATTCGCACTCTGAAATGCACTGCTTGTTGGAAAATCACTGCTTTCTGTATTACCTGATATACTTGCTTCTCCACAACAATCTGCTGCAATAGCTATTCCATAATCATTAAGAGTGCCTCCAACATAAGTTGAATAGGTGAGGCTACTTCCATCATCGGAGAGTTTTGTTACAAAGGCATCTATTCCTCCACCATTCGTACTTTGGTAGCTTGTTTCAGAAACAGGAAAATCTGTCCCATTGGTATATCCGGTCACATAAGCACTTCCTTCATTATCTGAACAAAAATTTGCATCACTATCCGTAGCAATACCCATTCCATAATCATCATCACAACCTCCCAGAAAGGTTGAATATTCTAAACTTGTGCCATCTATGCCGAGTTTAACAATAATTGCATCGGTTTTTCCACCAGCATATATTTGTTGATAACTATCAGTTACAGGGAAGTCTTCGCTCTCAGTATATCCTGTAATATAGGCATAGCCTCCAACATCAATAGCAATAGAAGTTGCATAATCTCTACAGCAACCACCAACATAAGTTGAATATATTAATGTTTTGCCGGTAGTTGAAAATTTTGAAACAAAAATATCATATTCTCCGTCACCCTTGCTTGTGTCATAAACTCCAGTAGTGGTAGGAAAATTTGTACTTCCAGTTATACCGGTTATATATACGTATCCACTATTATCAACGGCAATTGATTTTACAGAATCAAAATTACTACCTCCGATATATGTTGAATATTTCTGCTCAATTATTGGATCAATAGTTAATTTATATTTTGGGTTATATTTGCCTGTTTTTATTCCATAAGTATTTTTGTTGATTTTATAGAAATGTGATTCAACTTTTTTTATAATGTTATTAATTGTTTGAAAACTCATAGGTATTCTATGTTTATATATACCAAAAGAATGGTTGATGTTTAATGTCCCTGATTTTTCAATAAAAATATTTTCAGAGCCTTCAATTTTAATTTTTATATCTGATGGTTTTGCCCTTTTACCAATAATCCAATCATATTCAATTTTCCCATCGTTAGTACTATAAATTTTTAAATCAATTCCTTTATAGATGTTTTTATAAGTAATAGTTTCAAAAGACTTAATGTTTTTAACCCAATCTTTTTTGTTTTTCCCTTTAAAAATATTTGTTTTTCCATTAATTGATTTTCCAGAAATTATTTCTACTTCATTATTGACAGTTAAGAAAGTCATTTTTATGACAGATCTTTTTGTAAGATCTTTACTTTTTATATCAAAGACTAATCCTTGTTTTTTTATCCAGATAGTATAGTTTCCTGTTTTGACATAGTAAATTACCTTTTTGTTTATCTGTCCCTTATTTTCAATAAAGGCAATAGGACTGCTTTTTAGGAGACTTGCCCCTTTTTTTAAGGAAATTACCGGTAGTTTATTATGTATATTAGAAAAACCATTAATACTCATCAATAATATAAATAATGATAATAAATAAACTATATATAATTTTCTCATTTCAATCTCCCTCTTTAGTATAACTCTAAAAAAATAAATATGCAAAAAGTATGCCAAGATTTAGGTATTGTTAAAAAATTGCAAATATTTTATATTGATGATAAAATACATAATGAATTTTGATATAATACAAGAACCTGTAAAAGAATTATTGGATAAAACTGATAAAATCATTGAAAACTCAATACATAGTAGTATAGATTTAATTGAAGAAATGAATAGTTTTACTCCAATTTTGAAAGGGAAAAAAATCAGGTCAACACTTTTATTTATTCTTGCAGAAATGTGTAATATCTCCACAGAAAAACTGCCGGATATTGCAGCTTCGATTGAAATTTTTCATCTTTCAAGTTTGGTACATGATGATATAATTGACAATTCGGATCTCAGGCGAGGCGACAAAACGCTCAATGCCCATTTTGGAAACCATGTATCTGTACTTGGCGGAGATTTCTTATTTATAAACTCCTTGATGATAATGGAAAAAATGGAGGAGAAAAAATTATTAAATGTTATGCTTAATGCTGTTAGGGCAATGGTAGAGGGTCAGATTATAGAGGCAGGCAATACATTTAACTATAATACAACAGAGGAAATTTATACAAAGATTATCTCTAGAAAGACAGCCGCTTTATTTGGTGCTGTTTCTCAGATGGTATCAGTATTGAGAAATGATGATTTAGAAACAAATAAAAAATTTTATGAATTTGGATTGAATTTTGGAGCAATGTTTCAGATTTCAGATGATATTTTAGATATTTTCTCAGATAAATCAGGTAAAGAACAGTTTAATGATCTTAAAGAAGGAAAAATAACTCTTCCCTACATACTACTTCTTAAAGAAATTGAAGAAGATAAAAAAATTGATTTTTTAACATGGGATAAAAATGAACTGATTAAAGTATTTGAAGATAAAAAAATCAAAGAAAAATCATTGGAAATTATTAATAATTATTATGAGAAATGCCTTTTTTTTTTAAATGAGTTTGAAGACTCAAAATGTAGAACAATTTTATTGAAAATTCTTCATTTTATTAAAGACCGTGAATATTAGTTTTTTTATCCTAGCTGGTGGCTATGGATTAAGAGCAAAACCGCTTTCACTTTTTAAACCTAAACCTGCATTTCAGTTAAATGCTAAACCTTTAATAAAGTTAATATTAAACCAGTTAGAAGATAGTGTAATAAATAAGGGATATATTAATTTACATTATTTGCCGGAAGAACTAAAAAAATCAGTTCCAAAAGAATCAAATTTGGAAATAAATTATTTATTTGAAGAAAACCTGAGTGGAAGTAGAGTTTTAAGTAAAGCCTATAATAATACTGATGATTATACACTTATTATTAACGGAGATGTGTTTCTTGAAATCCCGATTAATGCTCTACTCAGTAAAATTAAAAAGATAGATGCAGATGGTGTATTGCTTACAAGACAAGATTTAGATAATAATTACCCGAAACTAATCATTGATGGTGATAAATTTGTTGGAAAAGCAGAAGAGTTCACTCAAGGAAAAATGTATGCCAGTGTTGCAATATTTAAAACTAAAATCCTTAAAAGTTTTAAAGATAAAAGTTTTTTTTCAAGTTTAAAAAAAAATAACTTTGATATAAGAGTGCTTGATTATAATGATATATGGCTTGAACTTGGAGATCCAAAGTCATATTATAAATCTAACTTTGAATATACGAAACATATTGGTCGTAATAATAAAAATTCAATTTCTAAATCTGCAAATATTTCTATTGATTCAAAAATAAATAATTCAATTATATGGGATAGGGTTAAAATTTCAGGTAATTCAATGATTTTAAATTCAATTATATTAGATGATGTCCATATAGATAATTTAAGCATAATAAACAAGATTGTATATTTGACAGACGGTAAATTGACACTAGTGAATCTTTAAGGTATCTTTATAGCATGAAAATATCAGTAGTTATTATAGCATTTAATGAAGAAGATAGACTGGCAGACGCCTTGATATCTTGTAAGAATATTGCAGATGAAATTATAGTTGTTGATTCCTATTCAACGGATAAAACAGTTGAAATTGCAAAACAAAATGGTGCTATTATTATTCAGCATGAATTTAAAAACTACGGAGACCAAAAAAACTTTGCAATGAAACAGGCTAAAAATAACTGGGTTCTTAATTTAGATGCAGACGAAAGAGTTTCTGATGAGTTAAAAAAGGAAATATTAAATATAAAAAAGAAAGATATCAAGGAGGACAATGGTTTTTCAGCTTATAAAATCAAGCGAAAAACCTCCTATCTTGGTAGATGGATAAAACATTCCGGTTGGTATCCAGATAAAAAAATCAGGCTGTTTAAAAAAGACAAGAGTCATTGGGAAGGGAGAATTCACGAAGGACTTTTTGTGGATGGTCCAATCTCTTCAGAATTAAATGGTGATATTTTACATTATACATATAGAGATGTCACCGATCATATTAAAAGATTAAACCGATACTCAAAAATGCAGGCCGAAGATATTGTAAAAAAAGGCAAAAAACTTCTTTATTTAAGAGTAATAATATTGCCACCTATTACATTTGTCAGGTTTTATATATGGAAAATGGGTGTTCTTGACGGTTTTCCAGGTTTTCTAATTGCCCTCATTTCATCGTGGGCTACGGCAATGAAATACATCAAAGCCATAGAATTGAA
>JAOZTV010000499.1 GCA_029939015.1 Candidatus Aminicenantota bacterium | reverse complement strand
TTATAGATAAAATTCTACGCCAGTATAAATCCTTGTCTCCTTTTCAGATGTTACAATATTGTTCAAAGTTCCATTTCTAAATCTTTTTTCAAAAATAAATTTCACTCCTAAAGGAAGTGTATTTAGTTTATATCTGACATAAAATGTTAGATTAGATTTTATATCATTAATATTATGATTGTTTTTTATCATATTTTCAAACCTGTCAAATCCCTCAATTGAATTATAATTCTGATATTTATATTCTAAATTCATAGTAAAATTTTTATAAATCACATTAGTTCTATGATTAAATGTATATCCAAAGGCATAGTAATAACCATAGTTATAAAGTGTAGCTTTTGTATAACTAATATCCTCAGTTTCAGAGTATTTATTTAATGCATATGCATTGACAAGCCCAAAATCAAGAGAAAAGGTGTTCATAAATTTTATCTTACCTTTTCCAAAGTAATAAGTTAATTCTGAATAAGGGCCAATCATATTAATTATAGCCAGTTTATCTAAAAATTCTGTTGGGGTTTCTACAAATATTGAATCATCTATATATTTATACTGCATGCAGGAGTCGTTTTCAGTAATAGCTTTTTTCTTATAAAAATCGAAACCCGATGACAAGCTGAAAAGAGAACTATAACCTTTTACATAATCTATATCATGTTTCTGTATGTTTTGTTTATACTTTCCATAATACACATTTCTTGTATATCCACTGATCTCATCAATAGTTTTGTGCTTTATTTCCAATTTAATATTGATGTCACTGAGAATTGTTCCCTTGATTATTTGATTTATAACTCCTTTTTTTTTAATTTCAGGAAGATATGTCAGGGAGGAATTAAAACCTAAAAAATGATGCCTGTCTTTTGATGGTTTATTGGTATCATTCATTATAAAGAAGTTTCCAAGAAAAAAACTCATATTGCTCTTATTTGGTGTATAATAAGTATAGCCCTTTTTTCTGTCAAGCCACCTGTTTATTGCCATAATAGGATTTGTAAGAATTCCAGCAATACTGTTAATAAATCCTTTATTACCATTAAAGTAAGAACCTAATTGGAAAAAAGATTCGCCAAGACTGATTCCACCAAATGAAGTGAAGATATTGTCATTTATACTGATAACCTCTCTCCACTCAACAATAAACTCCCAATAGAATGATACAAGAGTTGTAAAAGCAGATGATTCGAGTATATTTAAACCATTAGTTCTTGCAAAATTATAATACATTGCTCCTGAAAGTCCATGGGTCCAGTTTGTTTGAAAACAATTTGAATCAAATTTTTGTCCATCAAGACTAAAAATTCTTTCTTTTTGGTCTTCCCAATTTAACCCATACTGCCAGTCTTCAATCCAGTTAGAGTATTTTAACCAGTAATTTGTTTGAGATACAGCCATTATGGATGCACATTCCGCAATAGCTCTTTTAAGTTTTTTTTTATTCTCCACTGGATATAATGATAAGGAGAAAATAAAAACACAAAAAATTAACAAATATATGCTTGCTTTTCGGTCAAAATATAAAACTCTCATAAGCTACCTCTTATCATATTATACATACAACAATGCATGTTGTCAAGCTATGTTTGTAATGAGCTTTATATTTGCCATAACTCTTTAGTATGCGGTCTTTTATTAGCATACACATTTTTAACATAAATTATATTATTGAAAATTATACTTGACAACATACAGTCATGTATGTATAATTGTGTTTGGGTAAGTTTTTAATAAAAATCAGAGATAAATTAATAATTTACCCACTAAAACAAATAAAAGAGAGGAAAATGTTTGAGATTATAGACTATTTTGAGAAAGAAACTTTATTTATAGAGGAGAAATAATTATGAAACAAAAAATAATTTTTTTAATAATA
>JAOZTV010000498.1 GCA_029939015.1 Candidatus Aminicenantota bacterium | reverse complement strand
AGGGCGAAGGTATTTCTGTAGAATTTAAAAAGGCAGAAAAACAATTGCCAGTCAACCTGTTTGAGACGGTTTGTGCTTTTCTTAATCGTAGTGGGGGAGAAATCATTCTTGGAGTAGATGATGATGGAAATGTCGCTGGAGTTGACGAGAATGAAGTAGTGGAATTAAGTAAGCAAATTGCTAATCTCAGTAACAATCCACAAAAATTATTCCCATCATTTCTTTTAGAACCTCATATTGTTGATTATAATGGAAAAAAAATAATTTATATTTTTGTTCCAATATCATCACAAGTACATAAAACAGCAGGAAAAATATACGACCGCAGCTCTGATGGTGATTATATATTAAAAACCGATGAACAAATAAAGCTTACTTATAATAGAAAATCAATTGAATATTCTGAAAATAGGATCTATCCTTTTCTTTTTGAAAGTGATTTTGCGGATGGTATTGTTGAAAGAGTCAGAAAAATGATTAGGATAAATCGCCCAAAACATCCTTGGAATGATTTAAGTAATAAAGAGTTTTTTAAAGTATCAGGCTTATATAGGTATGACTATAATTCAGGAAAAAAAGGTTTTACTTTATCAGCTGCCTTACTTTTTGGAAAATCTGAAGTAATAAATAGTATAATACCACACTATAAAGTTGATGCGCTTGTAAGAATTGATGATGTTGACCATTATGATGACCGGGAAAATATTAGATGCAATTTAATAGAAAGCTACGATAAGTTAATGGAGTTTGTAGAAAAACATTTGCCTGATAAATTTTATTTACAGGGAACACAGAGAATTTCATTGCGTGATAAAATATTTCGTGAAATTATTGCAAATATGCTGATTCATCGTGAGTATATTAATGCCTATCCATCAACATTTATCATATACAAAAATAAAGTAATTGCCAAAAATGCAAATAAAGCACATCACTTTGGTCTTTTAAAGCCAAATAATTATGAACCATTTCCTAAAAATCCTGATATTGCTCGTATATTTACTCAAATAGGACATAGTGAAGAGCTTGGTACGGGTATACCGAATGTATATAAATATACGAAGCCATATTCAAATAGCTTGGATATAATATTTAAGGAAGAGGATGTTTTTGTTACAGAAGTTCCATTAGTGGAGTTGGCGAAAAATGCAACTGTAAATGCAACTGTAAATGCAACTGTAAATGCAACTGTAAATGCAAGGCAAAGGCAAATAATTACTTTTATAAAAGAAAACAAAAATATTACGCTTAAACAATTATCAGTAAATATTAATGTTAGTAGAGATACGATATTAAGAGATATAAAGAAATTGAAAGAACTTAATATTATAGAGCGTGTAGGAAGTGATAAAACAGGCTATTGGGAAGTTGTGAGTGATTAATGTTTAATTTTAAGCCGGGACGAAGTGGAGATCTGCAATCAAAGGCAATGTTGACTTTTGAATTGGAATAAAGTGACGTTTTGCGAAGCTCATTTTAAATTAAAAAAGGATCTATAGGTGAGATAGCAAATGAAATTATTTCTCAAATAAATCCTGACATTAAAATCATTTCGGATGATATCAGATTAAGACCAGAAAAAAGTGAAGTGAATAGATTATTAGGCTCTAATGAAAAGTTAAAAAAATTAACAGATTGGAAGCAGGAATATTCTTTAGAAAAAGGATTAAAAGAAACAATAAAATGGTTTAGAGATAAAGAAAATCAAAAATTTTATAAATCGGATATTTATAATTTATAAAATATGAAAGATAAAAAACGAAGCAATGAATAGACAAGAAATTTTTAAATTAATAGAATCAGGTGAGTCGGAGACTTTAGAGTTTAAATCTTCTTTTAATAAAGCAGTTATTGAAACAATTGTAGCTTTTTCAAAT
>JAOZTV010000497.1:337-1883 GCA_029939015.1 Candidatus Aminicenantota bacterium | reverse complement strand
ATAATACTATATTTATAATATTAATGGAGTTGAGGAGTGGGTATGGAAATGATTCAATTAGGTGTTGAAGAACAAGTACTTAGAAAGTTTGGAGAAGATAAAATAAAAGAGTATGTAAATAAGATGATTTCTATAAAAAAAATGGAACTTTTCAGTATTCGTGCCAAGCCATATTTAATTAAATATGTTTTTTTCATTCATTCAAGAGAATGTATTATTGCATTTATTAAACCATTTGAAATATTGCCTGTATTTTTATTTAAATATATTATTTATTAAATAATTGCTATTTTTAAGTACTCATACATTATAAGATATAGAGAAATATTTGTTAAATACTAAATGTTATTTTATTCTATATATTTATGTTTATTAAATCGCTTTCAAATTCCTTGTCGAGTAAAAAGCCTCATTATCTTCATCGTTTATAATTACTTTTCTTGGTTTAATAAACTTCCTATTAAATTTCTCTTGGAAATTTGCTACTATTTCGTAAGAGCCAAAGGCAAGACCTTCGGTTATATTTCTATATTTATATGAAAGTATATCTGTTATTCCAAGCTTCTTTATCAATGATTTAGATTCTTTATAAGCCTGCTCAGTAATACTTGATGCACCATCTTTTTTTACTTTTCCCGAATCATAAACAAATGCCCTATAAACTGAAAAACTTACAACTTCCTTTTTCCATTCTTTTATCCGCTTATACTCTCCCTTTACATCTTCAATTATTTTAATATGTAGTTTTTCTATTTGAATTGTACTTAATACTTTCTTTGATTTTCCTGCATTTCTAACTCTAAGTCCAATACTGCTCCACCTGTAATCTTCCGGCTTTTTTACTATACCTGCTCTTACAGGATTCAAATCTACATAAGCACTACAAATAAGCTCTGCATCACCCTTACTTATTGCAATCCCTTTAAATCTATCAGCCCACAAAACACCCTTGCATTTATTTTTGTAATTATACCATTTCGTGAAGCCCTGCTTCAATTCTTGAATATATCTTGATACTGATCCAAGACGTTGTCTTAATCTCTCAACTCCACCATCTTCGTCGTATTCTATTTCATAAGATTTTTTTATAAATGAACCTTCAGGAGGTTCTGCATTATTTCCATAAGCTTCTTTATATTTAGAAAAAAGTTCATCCTTTGTTGCTTTTTCTACTTCATCTCTTCTATTTGATAATAGTATATGAAAATGATTCGACATAATTGCAAACGAAGTAATGTCAACATAGTAAGCCTTTGCAAGCTTAAACATCAAATTCATAAAATACTCTTTACCATCATCATCAAGTAAAAATTCTCCTCTACTTACTCTTGATATTATATGATAAGAGCTGTGTTCTTGGTCAATAAACCATCTGTAGTCTCTGCCCATTTCCCCCTCCTCCTTAGTTTGTTTTCTATAAACTATAATAATTGTTTATAGAATATTGTATATGAAAAAAAAAATAAAATCAAGACATTTGGCTTGGCACGTAAGTTAACGGGCTATGCCCGAATAAAGACCCCTGTGGGGCGTTACAATCTAATGT
>JAOZTV010000497.1:0-327 GCA_029939015.1 Candidatus Aminicenantota bacterium | reverse complement strand
ACAGTGATATTAAGAACAACCTTATGACCTAATTATATGGAATTTAATAAAATTTGCAACAAAAATAACTATTGATACTTCTCAAAAAAATCTCTGATAAGATATATTGTTTTTTCATTACCTATGAAACTTGCAAATACACCAAAATCATCTGGACCGCAATATTGCCTAGTGGGGCCAACGGAAACATAAGTGCCGTTTCACGCAATATAAGTTCTCTTTTTATTTTGGATCTGGAACTTGTCAATACTGCTATTAATAAAGGCTTTACAACTGAAAAATATACAAAAAAAATAAAATTTATTTAAATAAATTAAAAATGAGGCT
>JAOZTV010000174.1:5436-6743 GCA_029939015.1 Candidatus Aminicenantota bacterium | reverse complement strand
ATTTTGACTTTAATCTTATTTTGGCTTTTCTGGAATTGCCTGCCTAATCCTTTATTTACTGACCCTTATTCTGCTGTTTTATTAAGTAAAGACAAACATCTTCTTGGAGCAGTAATTAGTTCGGATCATCAATGGCGATTTCCTCCATCAAAAATTCCAGAAAAATATAAGATTGCTCTATTAGAATTTGAAGACCATAGATTTTATTATCATCCCGGCGTTGACCCTATTGCCATTGGTCGTGCATTTATTTCAAATATTAAAGCAGGCAAAAATATAAGTGGTGCAAGTACTTTGACTATGCAGGTAATCCGTCTTGCACGTAAGAATACAAAGAGAACATATTTTGAAAAATTGAAGGAAATAATACTTGCATTACGATTAGATTTGAAATATTCTAAAACTGAAATACTTAAGCTTTACACAAGCCATGCCCCCTTTGGAGGCAATATTGTCGGATTAAATACTGCATCGTGGTTTTATTTTAAGCGAAATGCAGGAAAACTCAGTTGGGCAGAGAGTGCTCTTCTTGCTGTTTTACCAAATAGTCCATCTCTTATTCATCCAGGTAAAAACAGAAAAAAACTCTTAATAAAAAGAAATAAACTCTTAAAGAAACTTAATAAAAAAAAAATTATTAATCAACTCGAATATTCATTGGCAATTGCTGAATCACTCCCTAAAAAGCCTCAGCCTCTACCACGTTTAGCCCCACATCTTTTAGACAGTCTTATTAAACAACAAAAAAGCAGTTCTGATTTTTTTTATTCAACAATAAGAAAAGATTTACAGTATAAGGTAAAAACCATCTGTGAAGAAAACTCTAAAAGATTAAGAGAGAGAGGTATAAATAATGTTGCTGCACTCATAATCGATAATCGTTTGTCAGAAATTGTTTCTTATGTTGGAAATACAGGGCTTAATGTTAAGCAAAACATTGGACAGGAGGTTGATATTATACAAAGCCTTAGGAGTACAGGGAGTATCTTAAAACCCCTGCTATATGCAGCTATGCTAAAAAGTGGAGAGATTGCTCCTACCAGTTTAGTCCCTGATATTCCTTCACAATTTGGTGGCTATATGCCTGAAAATTTTGATCATTCCTATAGAGGTGCAATATCAGCAAAGGAGGCTCTGGCTCAATCTTTAAATATACCAGCAGTAAGAATGCTCAGACAATATGGAATTCACCGTTTTTATGATTTCCTAAAGCAATCTGGTATGACAAGTCTTTACAGACCGGCCGATGGTTATGGACTTACATTAATACTTGGAGGAGCAGAGGGAACACTTTATGATATTACTAA
>JAOZTV010000174.1:0-5336 GCA_029939015.1 Candidatus Aminicenantota bacterium | reverse complement strand
TGGTTTAAAAAACCAAATTATGCACTCAAAACAATACAACTATGCAAAAAATCAGGTTTTCTACCAACTGAACAATGTGAAACTGAATTAGTAGCAATACCAAAGGAAAGTAATTTTTCAAAACAATGTACATTTCATCATTTAATTCATTTAGACAAAAAAGGGTTATTTAGAGTTAATAATAAGTGTGAATCAGTTTCAAATATGACTCATAAATCATGGTTTACACTACCGCCTATACAGGAATTCTATTATAGAAAAGCCCATCCTATGTACAAAAAACTGCCCACCTTTCGCAAAGATTGCATTGAAAAACAAATCGGAAAGCACAAAATTATGTCAATGAATCTAATCTATCCTTCAAAAAACACTATAGTTTATATCCCAATTGATCTTGATGAAAGAAAAAGTAGTGTAATATTTAAAGCTGTTCACCGAAATCCAAATATTTCAATATTCTGGCATCTTGATGAGAAATATTTAGGACAGACAAAGCAATTTCATCAGGTAGTATTAAAACCAAAACCAGGAAAACACAAGCTCACCCTGATTGATACTAAAGGGAATCGTTTGATAAGAAATTTTGTAGTATTAAGTAAAACGAATATTTAATTATCTCCAACCTGCTTGGGATTGATATTTTACAATGTAAATTTTTAACTCTGCCTGAGATTCATATTTAACATAATATATTTTTTTGTCTGCCTGTGATTCATATTTTACCTTATACCATAAGCCGGGTTTATCAGCCTGAGATTGATATTTAACAAAAAACACCTTCAAATCTGCTTGGGATTCATAGTCAACAATATAAACTTTTATATCTGCCTGTGATTCATACTTCACTTTAAAAATAGTTTCTGAAAAAACAGTACCTGTAAAAACTAAACATAAGCATAAAATTAAAATGTATTTATTCATAAACTAATATTAGTTAATATTTATTAAAATGTCAATTAATTTTTAAATATTAAGAATTATTGAAACTTTTATAGGAGTTTTGTTATCTAATAATTATGATAGGAGATGTTTATGAAACGTATTTTAATTTTGATAATTTTAATTTTATTTAGTTTAACTCTTTTTGGAATTAAAAAAGTAGTTAATGATGATAAACCTTTAAAAGGCAAGTGGGACTTTAAACTAAATAAAGTCTGGGAAGTTGATACTGCCGGCAAAGACATGTTAGTCAGAGTTGGTTCAATCAGGATTGGGAAAAACGGTAAGGTCTATGCCCTTGATTATAAACTAACCAAGATATTTGTTTTTGACAAAGATGGAAAATTTCTTCACAGCATTGGAAAAAAAGGAGAAGGTCCGGGAGAATATAAAAATGCCTATAGTTTTGAACTAATCGACGATACTATTATTGTTCCTGATATGGGAAAATTTCATTATTTTAAAACTACCGGAGAATATATTAACAGCATTAATTCCGGAGCGATGATTTTTCCTAATAATTTTATTGATAAATATACGATTTTAGAACAAAAAGAAAAAAACAATAAAGATTCAAAGATAGATGTTTTAAGAACACTCAATTTAAAAACTAAAAAAAGCAATAAAATTACAGAATTTATTGCTCCTAAACCTAAAAAAGCCAGTACAGGCGGGATGACATTAATTGTAAAGGAAATGATTGAAACTGCGGTAAAAAATAAAAAAGTATATTTCGGGAAGGGAAATGCAAACAAATATTTAATTAAAGTGAATAATCTTTCCGGGAAAGAACTTCTTGAGTTTTCAATAAAAGGAAGAAAAAAGATTAAAGTATCTGAAGAAACAAAAAGAAAAAAATATGAAAGAATTATTGTAAATGGTGGAAAAATGCCAAAAACAATGGTTGATCAGATGATAAAAAATGACCCTGATTATGCTCCTTTTTATAAAAAGATTTATATAACTTCACAAGAATTTGTCTATATTTATAGAGATGACCCAATGAATCAGAATGTACAGGGATTTGATATATTTTCTGCAGATGGTAAATATTTATATCATGCTGAACTAAAATTACCAGATGATCTTATAATAAAAAGCCGCATTGTATTTCATGGAGACAATGTTTATGTTTTTGCCGAAGATGAAGAAGGAGAAAGTAAACTTTATAAGTTCAAAACAAATTTACCTGAATAATATGAAACTAGATTTTGGCAATTAAAACCCCGGTAAAATCAGCATGCCAATCACACTTTTTTTTTAAAATATAACAGTAGATATTTTTTCGGGAATGATTTATAATTAAATTTAGAAACTATGGAAAATTTTAAGAAAAATTATATCAGTCTTTTATACTTAATATCTTTTATATGGTTAGTCTTTCTAATTGATTTACTTATCCCTTTTAATTTAAACAGCTGGGGTATTCTGCCCAGAGAGATTAGTGGCTTAAGAGGTATTATCTGTTCCCCCTTTTTGCATGTCAATCTCCAGCATATTATATCAAATACAGTTCCAATTTTAATTTTTGGAATGTTAGTAATTTGGTATTATCGAAAGAACGCCTTTAAAGTATTTGCTTTCTCTATTCTGATAAGCGGATCTCTGGTCTGGGTATTTGCCAGAAAAAGCCTGCATATTGGTGCAAGCAGTCTTATATATGCGTTATTTACATTCTTAATTTTTGCAGGAATTTATCAGAGAAAAATTGGAGGTATAATTATTTCAATAATTGTCGGGGTAATGTATTCCGGTTTAATCTGGGGTGTACTGCCAACACAAACCTACATTTCTTGGGAAGGTCATCTATCAGGTGCCATAGCCGGTTTTATTCTATCCAGGATACTATATAAGAAAGCAAAATCATGATAATCATTTAAGGAGGTATTTTGGAAATTATATTAGTTGTAAGTATATGTTTAATTATTGTTTTTTTACTTTTGATAAAACCTGTTTTAAAGAAAATGAATAGGACAAAAATGATTAAGAAAGTTTTTTCTGAAAAGTGGGAAAATATTTTGAAAAAGAATTTTATCCTATATAGTAAAATGCCGGAAGTTTTAAAAATAGACTTGAAGAATAAAATAAAAATCTTTATTAGTGAAAAAATATTTATTGGTTGTCAGGGATTGGAAATCACAGATGAGATAAGAGTTTTAATTGCAGGACAGGCCTGTACCCTTCTATTAAATAGAAAAACGAATTATTATCCTAAATTAAAGACTATATATATTTACCCTACAGCATACTTTTCAAGACAAAGATTTGATATTGGTGGAGTTATTGCAGAAAAAGAAATTGTTAGTCTTGGTGAATCCTGGAATAGCGGTGAATTAGTTCTTGCCTGGGACTCCGCTGAACATGGTGCGATAAATATGTATGATGGCAAAAATGTAGTTTATCATGAATTTGCGCATCAATTGGATCAAGAGGATGGAGTTGCAGATGGCGCCCCTATACTTAAAAACCGATCATCTTATGTTTCCTGGGCCCTTGTATTGAGTGCTGAATACGATAATTTGATTAAAAAGAAGAAACATAGGAGAAAAACAATTTTAAATAAATATGGGGCTACAAATCCTGCTGAATTTTTTGCAGTAGCAAGTGAAGCTTTCTTCGAAAAGCCAAACCAATTAAATAAAAAAAAGCCAGAACTATATAATGAACTTCAAGCATATTATCAGGTAAATCCAATTGAATGGAAAAATTAAATTTGCAATTGCATTTTAAATTTGGTATAATATCTTTTAGTCACACTTAAATATATTAAGCACAACTAAAAGGACAAAAACAATGAAAAAAAAAAAATATTTTATAATATTAATTATTTTATTAAATACTATGTTTATTTTTCCCGAAGAGAATAAAGACAAAAAAAAACTTAAAAGAACTATTGCTGAATGTGCTTCAGTAATGGCTGTTTCTCAAACAAATTACTGGTTAAAATATTCTAATTGGATAGAAGACTGGCAATATGAATTAACATGGGCAGACCAGAAAAAAAGGATTTTTGGATTAGATGGACAAAAATTTGATTCAAATTGTTTTCAGACAAACTGGACACATGGTTTATCTGGAGCAATGTATTATAATTTTGCCCGTACAAATAATTTAAATATTCTTGAATCATCGATTTTTACAACACTAACCTCATTTTACTGGGAATTTATCGTTGAATGGCGAGAAGTCGTGAGCATAAACGACAATATCTTTACTTCTTTTGGTGGCATTAGCCTTGGAGAGTCTTTTTTCCAATTAGGCTCATATTTCCATGGTAATTCAGGTATTGCAAATAAAATAGCAGGTATTTTGACAAATCCAATAATGACAATAAACAGATGGCTGGATAGAAAGAAAGGTTATACCTATAAAACTCCAAATAAATCTAATTTGAGTTTTTATTTTGGTTCTTTCTTTTTAATGAATGATATTGAAGAACCGTCAAAAGACAGAAATCATTTTATAGGTTTTAATTCATCATTGAATTTTTTGCCAAAGGTAGAGACAGAAGGCGTTATACAAAAAACTATCACAGGCAATATTAAAAACAATATTAATATAAAATTAGAAATAAAAGATAAATCAATTGATGAGATTTCTGCACAAACTCAAAATGTTTTTTTTGGTAAATACATTCAATATGTAAAAAACGGAAGCAATCATTTGAAAGGACACAGTTTTCTTTATAGTTTGTTTTCAGGGTTTGACTTTTATAAAAAAAAAGCAATTGCAGAGAATGATTCCTGTTTGAAATACAAATATATTGATGAATCAATGCTGGTAGATACTCCAACAGAATTTGCAGATAAGCTTGCAATAATTAATCTTATCGGTCCTTATACTGAGTTGTCATATTTGGGGACATATAATATATCGTTGATAAATTCTTTTTCATTAGATTTTGGACTTATTAATGCTTATGCTCTGAATGATTATTCAGAAACTGAGGCTATTTCATATACAAAGGCAACACTATTTAATTATGGGTATTATTATGGCTTTGGGTTTACATTTAATAGTAAACTTAGACTTACTTATAAACGAATTGACTTAGGTTTAGAATTTAAATATCAATCATATAATTCTGTTGAAGGCGTAGATAGATTTGAAGATAAAATAAAAAATGATTTTAATATTCATGATACGAGGTCAATGTTTAAATTTGATATTGGATATAAATTCAATATACTCCCAGTCGGACTTAGACTAATACTTGAAGATAGATGCAGGTATGGATTAATGAAGGATATCAGTAAAAAACATAAAGAAACAAAAGTATATGTAAGAATGGATGTTTTTTTATAATGTATTGAGTATTTTTTTAAAAAATTATATAATGTTGGTATGAATATACTAAACTTATTAAAATTATACCGTCTTGACGTTTTTGTTATTAC
>JAOZTV010000011.1 GCA_029939015.1 Candidatus Aminicenantota bacterium | reverse complement strand
GCAAGAAACAGGTCTTTTCTTAAACTATAGGGTGGTTGTTGATGCGAAATTGGAAACCCTAACCAGTGAGGAAGTGGCTTATTATAGGCTAATTCGATTGCTTTAGGATGTTTGTTGTCTTTTACTAAGGGTGTGGCAGAGATTCTGGACCATAATTCATCTGTATTAACCAGTTCCTCTGTCATGGGTGGCAAACGGAATGCTCCAATAGATTTCCAGGCGTTTACTGCACCGATTTCCATATAATCCACTTCATGACATAATTCACCACATAATGTATGATTAGCAACTGCCTTTATGAAAGAAGTGACATCTGAACAGATGCTCATGCATTTCAGGCAGTGTTCGCAGAGTTCCAGAATAAAAGCATGTGTCCCTATAAACCTCACTCCAAAAAACAGTTCACCGAAGAAGAGTTCAAATGCCAACTCGTTTCTGTCTGCAAGATATGTTTTGATTTTATCTATTGAAGGTGGTTGATGCACCTTAAAAGACAGAGTGTTCTCCCATATTCCATTTATTGCAAATTGACCTGTTGATGGTGGGTTTTTTAATAGTTCCATCATTAAATAGTAGCATATCAGGGGTAAAAAAGCTAAAGGCAGGAGGCAATAGGCAAATAGGCAAATAGGCAAATAGTAAGAACTTGAAGATTTATACTTACTCCTTGCCTCTCTGCCTATTTGCCTCAGTTAAAAAATCTGTTGATTTGAATGATTATAATAATAAACACAACTTTAGTGCCATTGTTTGCTATATGATTTATTAATAAAATCTTAATTTATTAGAATAATTATATTACTGTGAAAGGAGGATCTTATGGGCTATGATTTAAGAAATAAGAAAGTTGTTGTGACTGCCGGTGGTTCAGGGATTGGTTTTGCTATTGCCGAGAAATGTTTAGAGGCAGGTGCCGATGTCTATATATGTGATATTTCAGAAAGTACTTTGAATGAAGCTCTAAAAATTAATAAAGAACTCAAAGGAACAATCGCAGATATTGGTAATTCTGAATCTGTTATAAAGTTTTTTGAGCAAGTATATAAAGAATTTGGAAGAATAGATGTACTAGTTAATAATGCAGGAATTGCAGGTCCTATAAAGGCACTTGAAGATATAAGTGTTGAAGAGTGGAAAAAAACTATTGATGTAAATCTAAATGGAATGTTCTATTGCATTAAACAGGTTATTCCTAAGATGAAAGAACAGAAGAGTGGCAATATAATAAATATTTCAACAAGAAGTGCTCAACTTGGAATGGTAAACAGATCTCCATACGTTGCATCAAAATCAGGAGTACTTGGCTTGACAACTGCACTTACAAGAGAGTTAGGGCCATTTAATATCAGATGTAATGCTGTACTCCCCGGAGGTGTTTCAGGAAACAGACTGGAAATGCTTATTGCTAATATGATAAAAGAAACAGGGAAAACCCGTGAGACAATTGATAAGGAACTTGTAGAATTTGTATCAATGAGAAAACTCGTTGACCCAAAAGACGTAGGAGACATGGTAGTATTTCTTGCATCAGAATCAGCTAGCATAATCACTGGTCAAATGATAGCAGTAGACGGCAATTTAGAATGGGAAGATTAAATGTTTTTTAATAAATGTTTTTTGAATTTTTATAGTTATTTATACGCGATCCATAAGCGTGAGGTGACTTTCTCTTTAGCGTACTCCGCAGGGAGTGAGGAACGTCCGAACGACTGAGGACATAGAGTAAAAAATTGAGCACAATTTTTTGCGTTAGCTAAAGAGATATCACCGGAAGCGACATTAAACAAGGAGATTAAAATGATATATGAACATTTAGGTTTTACAGTTAGTGATCTTGATACTTCAATTAATTTTTATATTAAAGTATTGGGTTTTACACTTATTAGAAAAACAGCAGTCACAGCTTATATGCATAAGGACGAGGATGTACTTGAGCTCATGCAGGCTGAAAACCCGCAAAAAGTTGTACGTCCTGAAAATCCAGAAGGATGGTTAAACTATATGTTTTCAGGACCGGGGGTATTTCATCTTGGTTTTCGTGTTGAAGATATGGATGCAGCAATTAAAGAACTTAAAGATGCAGGTGGAGAACTTGTCTCAGAACCAATAGACTATACTCCTGAAATCAAATTTGTTCTTGAAGATCTTGAATCAGACAAATTAAAAAGAGTTTCTAAGCCATTAAAAAAACCTTTCTGGCGTATTGCAAATTTTGCTGATCCCGATGGTATTATTCTCGAAATATTAGAAAGATAAGTATTAAACATAATATGATAAAATATCTTTTAAATACATTAATTCTATTAGTAATATTGCCAATTCTATCTTTTATGAATTTATATTATTTTACTAATAATTTAATTGAATGGTTTATTTTATTTATTCAGACAATTTTATTATTAACATTGAGTTTGAAAATTGGGCGATTATACTGGATCGGTACATATACAAAATATTTTATTCTTATTATATTTGCAATAATAGCTGGAATTTCATTAAATCAGGTTATTAAATATTCAGTCATAGATTATAATATTGATTATTTGAAAATAATAATTAATATATTAATAGTATTTGTACTGACTATATATTTATACAGAACATTTATAGGCTCAATTATTGAAACGAAAAGTATTAACCTCGGATTTCCTTTTAAGGATGGTATATTTTATACCGTTGATGCAGGAAATTCCAGTTTGACAAATAATCATTATAATAATGAAGTACAAAAATATGCTGTTGATTTCTATAAACTAAATAAATATGGTTTTAGATGCAATGGTATCTACCCAAAAAATTTAAGTAAATATTATATTTACAATGAACCGCTCTATTCGCCTGTTGATGGGCATATTATTAAAGTAATTGATGGAATTGAAGATTTGATACCACCCAAAAGGGATCAAATATCAAGAGCAGGCAATCATATTGTAATAAAAATTAAAAATGAAGAGGATAAGTTTTTGTTATTAGGACATCTAAAAAAAGGGAGTATATCCATAAAAGAGGGTGATGAAGTTAAAAAAGGAAAAATGATTGCAAGAATAGGAAATACAGGCAGAACAGAAGAACCACATTTGCATATTCACTGCATGCAGAACATGAAAGAAGACTATGTATTAAAAGGAAAAGGAATTCCTATAACATTTGATGGAAAATTCCTTATTAGAAATAATATTATTAAAAAATAAAGGAGGAATAATGAATATTAATGAAGGATTTCAAGGAGTAAAATGGGCGGAAATGGTACTTAATCAGGAAAAAAGTATGACTCTTGATAAACCACTTCTAATTACAGTTTGTCCTACAGGTGCACTTTTTGCACGTAAACAGAACCCAAACCAGCCATATACAGCTGAAGAGATAGCACAGGATACAATAGCTGCTTATAAAGAAGGAGCAACTGTTGCTCATTTGCATACAAGAAGAGAGGATGGAGACTGGGGAGCATCTCATGATGTACTAAAAGATGTTGCTGATATGATACTTAGTGAATGTCCTGGTATGATAATTCAACCGAGTTCAACTGAAAGTTATGTCCCAGGTAAAACAGATTATAGCTATGAATCTGTTTCTGCTTTGGTTAGCTATTTTAAAGACAGAAAATATATGGAATCAACTGTATTTGTTCCAAATTCTTATGCAGTTGAAGAAATGGACGGGAAAATTGATTTGAGTATTGCAACTGAAACTAATACAGTTAAAACAGTTCAATACTTACAGGAAAAAAAGATTAAACCAATATTTGTAATTCATAATATGGAAGGAATTCAAAATGTTAGAGAATGGTTGATCAAACCTGATATTCTTGAAAAACCTTATGTTATTTCAATGGGCCCTGGAATGCATAATACAGGTGATACTTACCCCGATCCATTTGGATATAAATATATTCTTACTATGATGGAAAGGTTACCAAAGGGATGTGTAACTTCATTAAGTGTAGGTGGGAGAAACTGGCTACCATTAACGGCCTTTGGTGTTTTGCTTGGTATAGATGATATCAGAGTTGGAATGGAAGACCATTTATGGATGTATCCACATAGAGACGAGAAGATTAAATCAAGTGCTGATGAAGCAAGAAAAATTGCAAATATTGCAAAAGAACTGGGAAGACCTATTGCGACTCCAGCTCAAGCAAGAAAAATTTTAGGGGTATAAAAAAATAGAAAAACGTGAGTTGTGAGATGTGAATCGTGAATCGAAATTAATATTTTATATGAGTATAGTTTTTCGTCTCACATCTCACGTCTTACGACTCACAAATTAAGAAAAAGGAGAATTAGATGGCAAAACCATTAGATGGTATAAAGGTACTTGATCTTACACGAGTTCTTGCAGGACCTTTCTGCACTATGATATTAAGTGATATGGGAGCAGAGGTAGTTAAAGTGGAAATACCTGAAATTGGTGATGACTCAAGATATTTTGGACCATTTAAGAATAAGCAGAGTCTTTATTTTCTTAGTTTAAACAGAGAAAAAAAAAGTATTACTTTGAATCTTAAAACCGAAGAGGGGAAATCTATTTTAAAAGACCTTGTAAAGAAGTTTGATGTTCTTGTTGAAAATTATCGTCCTAGCACTATGGAAAAACTTGGATTGGGATATGATGTTTTAAAAAAGATAAATCCACGTCTTATATATGCGGCTTCTTCTGGATTTGGACATACTGGACCGGATTCAAAAAAACCTGCTTATGATATCCTAGCTCAGGCAAGAGGCGGAATTATGAGTATAACTGGCTGGCCTGGCAGTCCACCAACTAGAGTTGGAATGTCAACCGGAGATATTACAGCTTCTTTATTTACAGCAATAGGGATAAGCGCAGCACTTTATCAAAGGGAAATAACAGGAAAAGGACAGAAAGTTGATGTTGCAATGCTTGATAGTCAGGTTGCTATTTTAGAGAATGCACTTTCACGTTATCAGGTTGACAGTAAGCCTCCGATCCCAATTGGAAACCGACATCCAACAATAACTCCATTTCAGGCATTTAAAGCCAAAGATACTTATTTTGTTCTTCCTATTGGAAACGATAATCTCTGGAGTAAATTTTGTAAAATAATTAACATGGAAGAGATGATAGAAGATAGCAGGTTTGTTACAAATGGAGCAAGAACTGAAAATCTTAAAGAATTGATACCTACTCTTGATGAAATTTTTATAACAAAGAATGCTTCAGAGTGGATAGAACTTTTAGAACAAAATGGTATCCCCTGTGGACCTATAAATACGATTGATAAAGTAATGAATGACAAACAGGTTCTTGCTAGGAATATGATAGTTGAAGTTGAAGATAAAAAGGCAGGAAAAATAAGAATTGCAGGTAACCCTATAAAAATGACTACGATACCAGAAAAACAGACTCGAAAACCTGCCCCTGAAATTGGTGAACATACTAAAGATGTACTCTTAGAATATTTGAATTTTAATGAGAAAAAAATATCACAATTGTACGAAAATGGAGTAATTTAAATAAATTTTTGCTTTTTTACAAATAAAACTTTAGTGTTATTTATTAATTTAGAAATTTTAAAATGATAAATACAACTATAGTGCCATTGTTATTTGACATTTGAGACAATATACTATAAATGCTATAAAAGCCAAGGAGGATAGCATGAATAATAACTTCTTTATAAAGTTTAGTTTGTTCATATTCTTTATTTGTCTTTTTACACTATCAAGTTTAACTCCCTGTTCTTCATTTACTTTAAAAAAAGGGGATACTCATATTTATGGAAGAAATTTGGATGAAAGGTCTGATATTCCCGGATTTATATTAGTAAATAAAAGAGGTGTTTTAAAAAAAAGTATTACTTTTCAATATCTATTATCCGGCAAACAAGATAATGAAAGATCATTTAGCTGGAAATCAAAATATGGTTCAATTACTTTTAATAATTGGACGTCTAATCTTCCTGATGGAGGTATGAACGAAGAAGGTCTTTTTTTTGAAGAAATGACATTATTGAAGACTGTACTCCCAGATAATAAGGGACAGAAGAAAATGTTTATGAATCAATGGATACAGTATATTCTCGATACTTGTAAAACTGTTGAAGAGGTAATAGCAAGTGCAAAAAACATTTCACTTGATGGATGGGGATGGCATTTCTTTGCTGCTGATAAGACTGGAAAAAGTGTTGTTATTGAATTTATAGATGGGAAACCTGTAATTCACACTGGAAAAGATCTTCCATATCCATTACTTTGTAATAGCACATATTCAGAAGAATTAAAAAAATTAAAAAAATTCGAAGGTTTTGGTGGCAAGAAAAAAATAGCTATTAATGATGCTTTCTTACCAGAAACCAGATTTGTAAAAGGTGTCAAGCTTTTAAAAAAATATAATTCTAATATAAATAAATCAGCTGTTGATTATGGTTTTCATATTCTTAAAACTATAACGAGTAAGAAATGGAATAAATTAGCAAAAATATATGATGTAAAGAATAAGAAGATTTATTTTCATTCTAATCAGTCGAGAAAAATCAAATATTTTGATTTTAATGCTTTTGACTTTACATGTAATACAGCAAGCAAAGTATTATTTGATGTTCATGCGGATATTTCAGGTAATATTGCAAAATATTTTATAAATTTGAATGAAGAATTGAGTTTGAAATTATGTGTGAAAGGAATGGAAGACATAAAAAATAACCCTGATATGATAGCTTATTTTAAATCAAAAGGGACAACTATTGACCAGCTGATTAAAAATTTAATAAAATATTCTAAATCAAGTAAGTGTATATAAATTAGAAAAAAATAAAAGGAGAAAAGATGATGAGTAAAAAGTTTTTATTAGTTTCAATTATGCTAATGTTTATGTCTTTAATATGTTTGGGACAATCTGCTACTACTGGTGCAATTAAAGGTGTTGTAACAGATGCTGATGGTATGGAATTGCCTGGAATACTAATAACGTTGACAAGTCCATCTCTTGTTGTTGAAAAAATGACAGTATTAAGCAATGAGAGTGGTATGTACAGATTTATTGGATTGGCACCTGGTATTTACATGATTTCCTACGAACTTAAAGGTATGAATACTGTTGAAAGGAAAGGAATTAAAATCAGTATTGGTATAGCAACCAAAATTGATATGAAGATGTCGCTAAAGACATTAGAAGAAAAAATCACAGTAATAGGTCAGGCACCAACCGTTGATACTCAAACAACAACAAAATCTACAACAATGGACAAAAATTATTTAGAACTTATTCCTTCACTCAGGTCTATTGATTCTTACTTTAATTTAACTCCAGGAGTTACTGGTGGAAGTGCACATGGTGGTAGCGTAAGAGATACTTCATATAATCTTGATGGTTTGAATCTTTCCGACCCTACAAGTGGGGAACAGGGAGTTTTTTTTGGAATGGACATTATGGAAGAAGTTGCTGTATCATCAGGTGGCCTTTCAGCTGAATACGGTGGAACAAGAGGTACAACACTTAATGTTGTTACAAAATCAGGTGGCAATAAGTTAAGTGGAACTGCAAGTATTTATTATAGAGGAGAAGGTTTACAGTCAGATAATACAGAAGGTACTATCCTTGAGGGTCGTAAAAGCGGGTTTAAATCAGAAATTGAACCTGGTGTTACTCTTGGTGGTCCTGTAATAAAAGATAAATTATGGTTTTTCGGAAATATGAGTTATAATAAAAATGAAACTTATGTTACTGGATTTCCTATAGACAAAGATACAGAAACTCTAATAACAAATGAAAAATATTATCCTTACATCAAATTTACATTTCAACCGAATCAGGCTAATAAATTCACTTTGTCTTATAATTATTCAAATTCAACATCAGATAATTTTGGTGCTAATAATATGTCAACAGAGGCACATACAACAAATTATTCTACTCCTACACATGTAGCTAATTTACAGTGGATGCGCCAATTTAATTCAAATATCTATATGAATGTTAAGGTTGGTGGTTTTCTAGGAAGAGTTGATTTTGAAGCTAAAAACTCTGGCCCACAAATACAGGATTACGCAGATGGTTTAAGTACTTTTGATGGAACTCCGGGATATTCAGATCTTTATAAGAGCAATAGATACCAGTTTAATATAGATACTACTGTTTTTGTAGATAATTTTGCAGGTTCTCATGAAATTAAATTTGGAGCAGAAGCAATGTATGCAGAAGTTATAAATCAAAAGGTTATGACTGGTCCATCTGAT
The DNA here is from genome assembly GCA_029939015.1 of Candidatus Aminicenantota bacterium. GTDB lineage: Bacteria > Acidobacteriota > Aminicenantia > UBA2199 > UBA2199 > JAOZTV01. The sequence goes on along the minus strand of JAOZTV010000011.1, from coordinate 14,501 downwards.
GGGAATGGGTTTAATCTTGCTTGGCAAAACAACCTTTTTGGTGATCCATATATAGGGATATTTATTGCACCGGTTGATTCTCAAACTGATATGTTCAGTTCAGGATTATTTGTAAATGATACATGGAATGTGAATAAACAATTAACTATTAATCTTGGTGTTCGTCTTGACTATCAGGTAGCTATTATTCCACCTCAGGGAACTGTTACTGGAAAAGGAGATTTTGGTTTTGCAGGATATCCAGACATAACTTATGATAGGACTGTTTCCTCATCATTAACAGATCTTAAATGGACAAATATATCACCTAGACTTTCATTTGTATATGATTTGACAGGTAATGGTAAAACTTTGATTAAGGGTAGTTTTGCAAGATATGCAAGTGCTAACTTATCATCTTATTTTTTCAGATTAAACCCTAATGGTATAATGTATTATGTTGGTTATCTTGATGAAAATCTTAATAATGTCTATACAGCAGGAATCGAAGCTCCAAAGCCAGGTGTCTTGGGATGGAAAGATCATAAATTAACTGCTCCTTATATGGATGAATTAACTATTGGTATTGATAAAGAATTATTTGAAGATTGGTCCCTAAGTTTGAGATATATCAGAAAATGGGATAGAAATTTAGTTGAAGATGCTGATATAAATACTTTAAATATTGATAAAATGATGGATACAGGTGAACTTGAATGGACAAACTACTTTCCAGTAACGACTATTGACCCATATAATGGAGAAACAGTAACCTTTTATGATATCATAAATCCATTTTTGTCAAATGATGTAGCCTTGGTTAATCCTCCTGGAGCTAAACGTGACTATGATAGTGTTGAAATTATATTGAATAAGAGATATTCAAATGGTTGGATGATAAACGCATCCTATGTTTGGGCAAAGTCAAGAGGTTTAATTGGAACTGGAGCCTTTGGAAGTTCAACAGTAACTTACTTATATGATAATCCAAATTTTCATATAAATGCTGAAGGTCGTTTTCCTCTTGAAAGAAGACATCAATTTAAATTAAGTGGAGTTGTTAGAGGTCCTTGGGGAATTAATTTAGGTGGGAATTTTTCATATATGTCAGGTGGAAGATATACAAGAACTATTAATAATAATGACATAGGCTTTGAATTAGATGCTGGTTATGGTGATGAAACAATTTATGCTGAATCAATGGGTTCACAGGGACTTCCTGATTTAATGCTAATTGATTTGAAAATAGAAAAGTCGATTAAACTTGGAGCTGTAAATTTCAGGGCATTTGTTGATGTTTTTAATTTACTAAACAGTAATACAGAAATTGGAGTTAACGAAAGGTCAAGTTCTTCTGTTCTGGAATATCAAGCTGTAACAGCATTACAAAATCCTAGAATTATTAGATTTGGTGCTAAAATAGAGTTTTAAATAAATAAATAAATAAAAAGGAAGATATTTAAACAATATCTTCCTTTTTGTCTCACAATTCAGTATTAATTCTTTATTTACAACAGAGACTTAATTAATTAAGATTTAACCTAAATTGAGCTTAATTTAGGACCTTCGATTCCATATTCGCGTTTATTATAGTAAAACTTGCGTATAAATATGCAGAATTTTACTTATATAACTTTATTTCTGACTGTGTCAGATTAGGTTTAAATTAATTTACGAAACAACCCAAATGTTATTCTCAATCTTTAATTCTGTTTTATCAAGAAAAACAAACTTTCCTGCTCCTCCCGTTCTGAAATCAGTTACGATATCTACATGTTGGGCTGATTTATTTAATGATCCATCATTTGTATGTTTTTGTAGAAGTTTTTTGCCTTCTTCTGATCCGGGATCATCTACATATGGTTCTTCATAACTTGCACCAATTGCAATATGGAGAGTGCCCCCAACCTTTTCTACAAATAAAGGATGTTTTAATGCTTTGGTAATTCCGGGGTTCATACCAAGGGCAATTTCTCCAATCCTGTGTGAGCCTTTGTCTGTTTCAATTATATTTTTTAAAGTATCAAAACCTTCTTTTGCAGAGTAGTCAATTATTATTCCATCTTTGATCTTTAGATAGATACCCTGTATTGTCGCACCATTATAATAGACTGGGAGGTCAACATAAATTTCACCATTAACCTTATTGGCATTGGGACTTGTATAAACTTCACCATCAGGAAAGTTTCTTGTGCCATTACACTTTACAGCTTTTCTATCAGTTATATCCAGAGTTAATTCAAGCAGATTCTTTGTGTCAGGGCATTCTGTAATTGCTCTAAACATATTTGTTTTATTAATTAACTGATAAAGGGGTTCTTCAATAATATCAAGTTGTTTAGGATCAGTAATTGATGCACTTATAATAATATTTGTATATTCTTCTAAAGACATTCCCTCAATATCTGCAAACCCTTTTGTCGGATAAAGAGTTACTACCCAGGGTTTTGACAATCTTATTTCTCTGAAAGAACTATCTTCAAGGATAATTGCCTTAGCAGTCTTTTCAGGTAAATTTGAAAATAATTCAGGGTCTTCAGCACCAAATATCTCAATATATTTAGTCATATTTTCATATCTCGCTCGATGCCATTTTGGAACCTTTCTAATTTGTTCTACGCTACCATGTTTTGCAATAGAAGCACCCCAGGATAAACCCCTATTATTATCAGGAGGAACAAGGAAAATATCAGCAATAGCACCGGCTTTAAATATTTTATCCTGTAATACCGACATAAGAGGCCAGGTAATATGCTCGCCTTTAATCATTATTATATCGTCAGATTTTACACCTTCCAAAGAATGATCAAGGAGATAATCCGCCCATTTTTCAAGATCTTCTTTTTTGATTTTATTTTCCATTCTCTATTCTATCATTCAATAACAAATTTTTCCATCTCTGAGAGAAATACAGGGTCAAACTCTGCTCCAATCCCCGGTTTTTCATCTTTAAGCGTCCAGACACCGTTTTTTTCTGATTTAATGCCACCAATAATCGGATCTTCTGCTAGAAAAAATGCTGAATCCATATCAAAGAAAACAATGTTTTCTCTTGCAAGGACAAGATGATATAAGGCTGAAAGTCCCAGTCTTGTTTCAAAGAAACAACCAACCTGACATTTGATATCAGCAGCATCAGCTATTGCACATATTTTTAAGGCATTATTAATTCCACCGGATTTTGCAAGTTTAATGTTAAAAAAATCTGATGCATCCTGTTTGACAATATTTAAAGCATCCTTATGGTTACATAGAGATTCATCAGCCATTATCGGAATTGGACTTTCTTTTTTTATATTAGCCATTGAAGAAATATTGCCTCTCTTTACCGGTTCTTCTGCATATATTATATTATATTGACTTAAACCATTTAATGCTTTTTTTGCATCAACTTCACTCCATCCTTGATTTGCATCGACCTTGATAGGAATATTATCTCCAACTGCTTCTCTTATAGCCTTTACACATTTAATGTCTAAGTCTGGTTCTCTACCAAGTTTAATTTTAATTTCAGGAAATCCCTCATTAATAATTTTAACAGCATTTGCAGCCATTTTCTCAGGTGTTTCAATACCAATTGTCATATCAGTATAGATTTTTCTGTCTTTACTGCCCCCTAGGAATTTATATAAAGGAAGATTGGCATTTTTTGATGCCAGATCATATAAAGCCATATCAAAAGCACTTCTGATACCAGAATTTGAATATAAAGAATCAATGTCTTTTATTCTATCTTCCAGAGCAAAAGGATCTTTACCAATTATTAATTCTCCAATGGTTTTAGCTAATTCAAAATCTGAATCCATTGTACTTCCAAGTATAAAAATACCAGGACTGACTTCACCTGAACCTATTAATCCATTATTTGATATAATTCTTATAGCAACAAGATCGGCATTATAAAAGGTTCCTAGTGACACAGTAAATGGTTCTTTTAATGGTATCTTTAGCTTATAAATTTCAATTTTTTCAATTATTTGTTTTTTCATAGATATCTCCTCCTATCCTTATATTATTTTTTTAAGCTCATACAATAACCTGTCAATCTGCGCTTCCGTATGAGTTGAAAAAAGCACAACTCTTAAAACTCCTTTTTTTGATCCAACATACTTAAGAAATTGAATAGAAATTCCACTTTCCATTAATTTTTCATAAATTATTCTCATTTTTTTCTCTGAATCAAATGACCAGGTTGCTATTGGTATGTGGTTTATCTCAATATTAACACCAAATTCATTTAAACCTTTTTTAAATTGTATGGCATTATTCCAGAGTTTTTTCCTGTCTTCAGGGTTTTTACTAAGTATCTCAATTCCTTTTAAGCTTGCAGCAGCAGCTGGTGTTGGCGGAGCAGAAGCCCCATTCATAACATTTCCTTTTTTAATTATTTCTATAAATTCTCTATTGCCCGGAATAATTCCGCCAAAGCCACCAAACGCCTTTCCCATAGTACCACCATAAAATATTCTTTCTGAATTTAATTTATAATGTTCATAGGTGCCTCTTCCATTCTTTCCAATAACTCCAAGTCCATGTGCATCGTCAATCCATACAAATCCATTATATTTTTCTGCTATTTTCGTATATTTTTCAACTGGAGCAATATTACCAAATAATGGAAAGATTCCATCTGAAACTATAAGAGGCTGTTGACCCGGTTTCAAATTATTTTCTATTTTTAGCATTAAATCTTCTACACTCAAATGAGTAAATGAAAAAACAGGTTTATTGATTGAATTTGCCCCATCAAGATTACAGTAATGAGCATTCTCATCAATAAAAACAGCGTCAATTTCATTAAAAGTATTTAATGCTTGAATTCCTGCAATATTACTTAAATATCCTGAAGCAATATATGCTGCGTCCTCTGTTCCAAAATATTCGGCAGCCTTTTTTTCAACATCTAAAAGCAACTTTGTTGTCCCCATTCCAGCTCTGGATGTGGCACTATTCAATCCATATTTCTGAAATGCCTCGCATCCTGCATCAATGATATCTGTATTATTATGTAATTGATAATAGCTTGTTCCTCCAAAATAGAGAAATGTTTTGCCATTGATTGTAGTTTCTGTCCCTGGACCACTTTCCATAAGATACATAATAATCTCCTTATTATGTATTTATATTAACATTTAATTTATTACTCTAAAATGGCACAAAAGTATGGTTTTTCAGATTAATACTTTTGGCTCCCCACCATAAACTATGAGCAATGTAATTTAACCTCCATGAGCTTAACCTTATTTCAGTTTCTTTTAAATTTATACTATAATATTATTAAAAGATAATAAAAATGAATGTTGGAATGTGGTAAAGTGTTTTTTACTTTTCCCATTAATCCAGAGCAGATTGAGGTATATCTGTGGATACCTCGAACAGACTCCTATATATTAACTTTTCTCACTTTTTTGTACCTGAGACGATGTATTATTGTTTGAAATACTAGGATTCAATATTTTCCTCTTAATTGCTTTAAATCCAGTTTCATTTTCATCATATTCCTTTTCTGCATCTTGAAAAGTTGACTCCCATGCAGAAAAAAAGCCAGGAGCATTTAATTTCATTTTCTGAAGGGCTATATCATATATATTTAAAAGTCTAAGTTCTGCACGACCTGGTTTTTGTTTTAGCGTATTAATCGTTTCATTCAAATTTTCATTCTTTTTTTTTATTTGTGATAGTTCCTGTTCTAATCCTTTACTACCCTCATCAATAATTTTCATCTGACGATTTAAATGACCATTTAATTCTTTAATTTCTTTTTTATATTTTCTTAGTTTGAACAAAGATTTTACATATCCTATCAGCCAACCTGCAATAATTCCTGCAATTACAAATACAATTACCTTATATAAATCCATTAATTTTCTCCTTTAACCTCTTCAGCCTAAACATGTCAATTTAGGTTTAAATTATGACAAAAACTCTTTCATAAATTCTATACCGCTTAAGGTTTTGTAAATACCTTTTTTTGCATCTTCTTCATTATATGTGTCAACAATATCCTGAATTTCTCCTGGTTTATAAATAATAAAAGGAACTGCCTCTCTGGTATGTATTCTCATTTCAGCAGGTGTTGGATGATCCGGTAATACTGCAATTGTCAATTCATCCCCTATTTTATCTTTATTTCCCAGAATATATTTTACAATTCTCTTGTCAAGATACTCTATACATTTTATTTTAAGATCAATATCGCCCTCATGACCAGCCTCATCAGTTGCTTCAATATGAAGATAAAGAAAATCATGATTCTTCAGGGTCTCAATAGCTGCTTCTGCCTTACCCTCATAATTGGTATCATAAAGACCTGTTGCACCTTCTACCTTGATTATATCCATACCTGCATAAACACCAATACCATTGATCAGATCTACCGCAGATATAACAGCTCCATTTAACCCATAAAGTTCCTTAAAGGATGGCATTTGAGGCTTTTTACCGGGAGACCATGGCCATATTGAATTAGCAGGGTCTTTACCTTCTTCTATTCTCTTTTTATTAATTGCATGTTCTTTCAATATTTTATGAGACTTTATTATCAAATCATTTAATAGATTTTTGGTTTCTTCTCCCCCATCATGTGATTTTACCAAGACTTCATTAAAATTAGTATTTGGATAATCATGTGGAGGGAAACATTCAACATTTTCATTCCCATTTTTTATAATAAGAAGATGTTTATAGCTAATGCCAGAATGAAATTTTATATTTTTTGTACCCAATTCCTGATTAAGTACACCAATAAGCTCTTTTGCCTCTTCTGTTGAAATATGCCCTGCAGAATGGTTTTTAATCTTATCATCTTGAATTGTAAGAAGATTGCATCTCATTGCAAGGTCATTTTTTTCAAGTTTTACACCCATATTTGCAGCTTCAAGAGTGCCTCTTCCACTAAAATATTTTTTAGGATCAAAACCCATAACACTGAGATTGGCAACAGCACTACCAGTAGGCATATCATCAGGAATTGTTTTTAATAATCCATTCTGACCTTTTTCTGCAATAAAATCAATATTTGGTTTATCAGCAACCATCAAGGGTGTTTTATTAGCAAGTTTTTTTATAGGCCTATCAGCCATACCATCGCCTAATATAACTAAATATTTCATTTAAACGTCCTCTTTAAAAAATATTTAAAATTATCATAAGTAGGAATTAATTTGTCAAATTCCTCAGGTTTTTCTTCAAGCCCCTGAAGTGAAGAGGGTAATTCCGGTTCAATAGAAATTGCCTTTTTAATCTCATCAGGAAATTTTGCAGGATGAGCCGTTTCTATTGAAATATAGAGTTTATTCTCATTATCATTTTCTTCAAGATATGTTTCAAGACCTTTCCAACCTACTGCACCATGAGGTTCAATGATTACCTTATATTTTTCATAAACAGATTTTATAGTTTCCCTTGTTGTTTTATCATCAACACTTATTGAATAAATTTCATCTCTCATTTTCTTCATATCAGGTGACTTAATAATATTACCATTCTCATCCATCTTGCCTCCATATAGTGCAACAAGTCTTGACAAATTACTTGGATGACCAACATTCATTGCATTTGAAATACAGGAAATAGACGGGTCAATCTTATTATAATTTCCAGTCTCTAAAAATTTTGGAAATGCATCATTTGCATTTGTAGAAATAATTAATTTTTCAATAGGTAAACCCATTTTTTTTGCAATTACAGCCCCCATCATATCTCCAAAATTCCCCGATGGAATTGAAACAGTCATTTGCTCATCTCCCTTTATAAGCTTTGCATAAGCATAAAAATAATAGACTGTTTGCGGCAAAAGTCTTCCAAAATTTATTGAGTTTGCAGAGGAGAGGTTAAGCTCTTTTAATTCATCAGATTTAAATGCCTGCTTAACCAGAGCCTGACAATCATCAAACTTTCCATCAACAGCAATTGCAGTAATATTTTTATTAAGGGTAGTCATCTGCTTTCTCTGTCTGTCAGAAACTTCATCTTCAGGAAAAAGGACACAGACGTTAATATTATCAAGCTCAAAGTTTGCATTGGCAATAGCACTACCTGTATCACCTGAGGTCGCAACAAGAATCAACAAATCTCTTTTTTTTTTTTGAATAAAATACTGCATTAACCTTGCCATCATTCTTGCAGCAAAGTCTTTAAATGAGGCTGTTGGTCCCTGATCAAGTCTCATTATATATTTTCTCTGATAAACATTTTCAAGAGGTATATCAAAATCATAAGCATCCTTAGTCATTGCTCTTAATGCACTATCTTCAACAAGGTCTTTAAGAAAATATCTCATTACAGTAAAAGCGATCTCATGATATTCCATATCCTTAAACGATTTGATAACATCTATTGGAATATGAGGAATATTATCAGGCATATACAAACCTCCATCCGGTGCTAATCCCTTAAATAGAGCTTCCTCAAAATTTACCTTGTCGGCTTTTTCATTTGTAGAATAATATAAAATACTCACTTAGACTCCTTAATATTAAATCAAACAATATTTTACCTAAACCGGCATAGCTGGGATCAATAAAATAAGGTAATATAAATATAAAGATTTATTTTACCATATAAAAAAAGTCTTGCCAAAAACAAATAAAAGTTTCTAAAATTCTATCAATATGTTTTTCGTATTCCTTTCCGGTATCAATGATAGTCCTAAACTTGCTACTTATATAGGTTTTAATTTCCTTGTTGCATAAATTTCATTATCTTTATCATCATTTGTTAATACTTTACGCGGTTTAATAACCTTTTTTTTAAATTTTACTTGTATATCTTCAATAAACTTAAATGAGCCAAAGGCAATGCCTTCTGTAATATTTCTATATATATATTTAAGACTATCACCAATTCCAAGCCTGTTAAATTCTTCTTCTGAAATCTGTCCTGCTACTTCTCTCTTTACCTTACCTAAATTATAGACAAAGCTCCACTCTCTTCAATTATATCCCTATCCTCTCTATCCCCAATGTTATCAAAAATTTTCTCTATATATGAACAAAATTTGTATGTTAGAGCTCATTTTCCAATTCAAAAAATATTTGAATTCACTTATTTATTCAACTTAAAATAGTTTACATTAATATATTCAAATATACAAAAAAAAAATTACACAATATTATAAACATTTACTATTGCCAAGTAATAGTTTAACTTACTTAACAAATGTAAGCCTTAATTGACGATTACTTTCTATTTAAGTTTCATAGCGCCTTAAAGGTATTTATTTTCACATTATTATTTTCATAACATTCTTTTATCTGAAATTTGGCATCTACAGTTACTCGAAAAGTGTGAGTCTTAAAACGAGTTATTTTTCTGTTCATACTACATGCAGTAATCCCTCCCCCTTTCAAACTGCTTATTTTAAAATATACAGGTCTTGGCTCACTATCTAAGTGTATTGACACCCAAAATTCTGGGCTATCCTGGTTGCCTATGTTCTTTATCGTTCCGGCAAATTTGAATTGATCAGTTCCTGGAACCCTGGAGGCAGATATCGATGACACAAATAGGTCAGGACATAAATTATGTTTATACATTAAGCTTTGTACATTATTGTTTTCGTTTTTCTCTTTAATTTTATTGTCCGGGTCAAGTCTAATGACAAGTAGAACATTTGGATTTGGGTATGTGACATCACTGGACATAATCTTTCCACCTGTAATTATTTCTATAATGCTGCTATCTACAGAAAGATTAGATTTAAATATAAAACTTCTAGAACCAATTCCACACCTAATAGACAATTCACCGCTCCATCTGGTTCCGATGTTCTTAATTTTTGTCACCAGGTGTCCTGCTCTAAGTTTGGTGCTAACTACAACAAAATCAGGTCTTTTATCAACCAAGGTAACCGTTGGTTTTACAGGTGTCGCAATCGCAAGTACAGCCGAATTTTTATTGATAATTTTGAAAACTGAACTGTCATCTCCAATTTGTTTTTTTATTGCCATAATCCTAATAATAAAACTGCCTGTAGGAGCATTGGCGGGTACATTCCATCTGTATCTTCCGCTATTGGGTGCATTATTTGAGATGGTCATGATACTTCGCCTACCCATCGTATCAAATAGCATTATCTTTACCCTAAAATTCATATCTCTTTTTCGGGTCCACTCTATATTATAAGGCAATCCTTTCATTACAGAATGATTTCTTTTGGGCTTTACTATGGTTATACCAGCAGATAATACACTAATAGTTAATATAGCAATAAACATTAATAGAAACAATTTTTTCATATTCTTCTCCTTTTATTATCAATTTGTAGCATAACTACTATATATAACTTATAAAATAATGTCTCATTTTTTCTCAAATAATATTTCTTAGTAATAAGAAGCACTTATTCCTTGTTAATCTTATTAAAATAAAAGGCAGGGAGGAAGAGATAAATTTTTGTGCAATATGGTTCAGGGTTAACTTCCCCAAATCTTCAAGGTCTTGTGTGACAATAAAGTTGACCACTTCTCTGCATCAAGTACATCTGTTTCAGATAATGCATATGTTCACATTGCACCTGAATGGGCAGCAGATTTAATTCGTAGTGATGGTCTTAATCCTGCAATTTCTGGTTATGTTACAAAGTGGAAATATGTAAAAGATGTTTCTAATCCAATAAAATTTATGGAATAATTCAAAAATTAAAAATAAGTTTGATAATGGAGTTCACATCTTATGTATAAACCCAGAAGTAAAACTGAAGTATTTTAGTCCATTTACTAATAAAACTAATGGTGTGCCTCAATGGTTAATATCAGGAGATGACATCTTTAACCATTATTCTTACTCCAATTTTAAATACATTTTTTTAATTATATTGCTTGGGATTGTTTTTGGCTGTTTATTCTAATTTACTGAGGTCTGAATTTAAGCAAAAAATGATTGATGGAAACAAGCACCCATTTTTTCATTAAGCCAGGAAATGTATATAATTGTAGTTGACTATAATTATATACTCTGGTATAATAATTTTATGAAAACAGAAAACACAAAGAAATTTAATAAATTACCACAACGACAAAAAAAGTATGCTAGGACAAAATTAGCATTACTCAATTCTTTACTCCATGAACTTGAGAAAAAGTCTCTTTCCAAAATAATGATAAAAGAATTAGCTGAAAATGCAGAGGTATCTGAACCAACATTTTTTAATTATTTTGAATCCAAACCTGATATGCTAATTTATTACATACAGTTATGGTCAGTTGAAATGAATGCTTTAGCTTTAAATAGTGAATTGAAATGTAATACCTATGTTGAAACAATTAAAGATATTTTTAAGCAAACTAGTTTACAAATTATAAATAATCCTCAATTGATGCTTGAAATAATTGCTTTTCAAGCACAAGGTACAAAAGTAAAACCACACAATATAACTGATGCTGAAAAATGGTTTTACTTTCCAAAAAATAAAGAAATTGAGAAGATTGAAGGAATGGGATTAGAAACTATATTACCTCCGCTCATTACAAAAGCAGTTAACGAAGGAGAGTTAAGAGAGGAAATAGATAAGGAACTACTCTTTCTGACGCTCTCATCACTATTCTTTGGTACTGCTCTTCTTATATTAAATAAGTCACCAGAGTCATATCCAATGTATTTAGAAGTACAATTAAATCAATTACTAGAAGGATTATCATGTTAAATACAAAAATTTTATGGATACTTAGTATTTTTTTTATAGCTTTAGTTGGAATGCGTTTTAATATCAGTGTTTTAGCATGGGTTATGTTTGTACCACTACTCCTCTTAGTAAGAAGTATTGAAACTAAAAAGTCTTGGTTTTTTATTTTTTTCTTAATACAGGTAGCTTATTTTTTACAAATATCTAAAATAATTAGTGATCCAATGCCTATTGTGATGGCTTTACTCTTTTCTGCTCCAATGGCAATATTTATGTGGATTATTTTATTGGTTTTTGAAGTTGCTAGACGACGTATAGGAGATTATATTGGTGTCTTTTTCTTTGCTTCATTAATGAGTGTTTTAGAATGGATTATTTATTCTTTCACAGAATTAGGTTCATGGGGAACAATGACATATACTCAATTAGACGATTTGGCATTTTTACAACTTAGCTCACTCTTGGGGATAACATTTGGCTCATTTTTTATCTATTTATCATCTGCTTTTATTGCAGTGTTTATTGCAAATAAAGATAGAACAAAATTTACTAAATCAGCTATCATAACCTCTATTGTCTTCTTACTTTTTTACAGCTATGGAGTAATAAGAGTAGAAAATGGAGTAAGCAAGGGAGAACATGTTTTAGTTGCTGCAATATCGAGTAATATGCAAATATCACCTGATAACATTCCAGAAAAAGAGCATCTTGAAAAGACTACAAACATTTTGATTGAAAAAACTAAAATAGCTATTAAAAGGGGTGCTAAACTTATTGCTTGGAATGAAGGAGCAACTATTATATATAAAGAAAATGAAAGTGAATTTATTAAAAAAATGAAGATTATTTCATCATTAAATAAAGTTGATTTATTCATAGCCTATATAGTTCCAATAGATAAAATCAAGAAATATGAAAACAAATATTTATTTATTACTAGAGGTCAGATGCTAGATGAGTATTTTAAATTTCATCCTGTACCCGGTGAGCCAGCTATTAAAGGAACAAGTTTTGCGAAGGTCGGATCTTTAGAATATGCTAATGTTGCAGGTGCTATATGTTATGACTTTGATTTTCCAGTATTAGGAAGAGAGTTATCTAAAAAAGGTGTAGATATAGCTATTGTTCCATCAAGTGATTGGAAAGGAATTGACTCGATACATGGGAAAATGGCAATGGTACGAGCGATAGAAGGAGGTTATAGTTTATTACGTCCAGTTAGAGGAGCTACTTCTTTTGCATTTGATGCTTATGGTAATATTCGTGCATCAATGAGTTACTATGAAGATAATGACCGGATTATGCTAGCCTCACTTCCAACTCAAAAAATATGGACATTGTATGGAGCTGTAGGAGATATTTTTCCATTATTATTGATTTTATTTATGATTATAACTGGAATACGATTTTATTTAAAAAAATTGTTAATGAGAAAAAATGAAGAAGAAATCAAACAAAATGAATTATTACAGCAGGAGGAGTCCCAAAATGAAAATTCATTTAGTGCGGGATCATCACACCTGCCAAAACAAATTTACAATAAATGTGACTAAAATGCAAGGTAAAAATAAATATATTTTTTGGGCTTTTTTATGTTGACTTTAAACGTAATAACTGACACAAAAATATTATTTTAAATAAAAGAAATCTAATCAGTTGAAAAAACTTTTTTTTAATAATATAATAAAGTTGGAGAAACTATGGACAGAAAGACAGAACAATGGATTAAACAAGCTGATTATGATATGGATACAGCTCAATATATGTTTAACGGCGGTAGATATTTTTATGCAGTTTTTATGTCTCATCTTTCAATAGAAAAAACCTTAAAAGGTCTTTATTATGAAAAACTTAAAGAAGTTCCTCCTAAAACGCATAATCTTATTTCATTAGTAAACAAAATAAACATAAAATTACCAGAAAAAGAAGGTATGTTTTTAGTTAAAATAAACTCCGCAAGCATTATTACTCGATATCCAGAAGATTTAGCGAAAATACAAAAACAATTTACAAAAAAAATAGTAGAAGAAATATTAAAACACACCAGAGAGGTATTAGAATGGATAAAAGCACAGTTATTAAAGTAATTGATCGTTTTAGAGTTGCATTAGAAAATAGCAATATAAAAATTAATAAAATAATTCTTTATGGCTCTTATGCAAATAATACTAATAATATAGACAGCGATATTGATTTAATTGTTATATCCGAGGATTTTATTACACTTAATTATTGGGAAAGGATTAATATATTATCTTCCGCAATTTATAAAATATTTGAACCCATTGAAGCCGTTTCTTTTACATCAGAGGAATGGAAGAACAGTGATTCCTTTTTGGTTGATTATGCAAAAAATGGTGAGACAGTTTACGCAGCATAATTCTTATTTATACCTAAATTGCATGCATATAAAAAAAAATATTTTTATTATTATAATAATTATTGTTATCTTTAACTTTTCAATTCAACTTCCTGCTAATATAAACAAGGAAAAAACTTATAGCTCATTTCTCAGTAAAGTTATAGTCAATATTGCAAATGTAAGATATGACCCAGATTTAAAAAGTAAAATTATTGGAAGATTAAAAGAAAATCTTTTAGTGGAGGTTATTGACATAAAAAATGACTGGGCTAAAATTTCCTTAAAGGGTTTTTATTATAGAAAAGACAGAGTTAACAGACCTTGGGGATATATTCATAAATCACTCATTAAAAAAACCAAAATGAAGTCTAATAAAATACTGGGGATTGGCTCAGTAAAAATTATATCTCATCGTGTTAATATTAGAGAGAATTCAAGTGCTAAAAGCAAAATCATTGGAAGTTCCAGAAAAAATGTCATTTTTAGTGTTCTAAAGAGAAATAAATATTGGATTACTATTATTATCCCTGAAATTAA
>JAOZTV010000173.1 GCA_029939015.1 Candidatus Aminicenantota bacterium | reverse complement strand
AATAGGCAAGGAGGCAGGGAGGCAGGGAGAAAAAACGTTAAAACCATAAAAATCTATTTTGTAAAAGTCTTTACTCTCTACCTCTCTACCTCTCTGCCTCTTTGCCTCTCTACCTCTCTGCCTCTTTGCCTCTCTGCCTCTTTGCCTCTCTGCCTCTCTACCTCTCTGCCTCTCTACCTCTCTGCCTCCTTGCCTCCTTGCCTATTTTTTTCATATATGCTAATATAATTTTAGAGGAGAGATTACCTATGTTTAAGAAAATCAAAGTTTGGATTATAGACAAATGAAAAGGTGGCAAATTGTTTTATTGGTATTATTATTAGGTCTATCAACAGTATATTTGTTTCTAACAAATCAAAATTCTTCTGAAACAAACGATAAGACCAGTATTAAAAATGTCTTAATTATTACGCTTGATACTACACGTCCTGACCGTTTAGGTTCTTATGGACATACAGCAGACACATCTCCTAATATTGATAAATTAGCCCGAAATGGTGTTTTGTTTGAAAATGCTTACAGCCCTGTTCCCCTTACTCTCCCCTCTCATTGTAGTATTTTTACAGGACTATACCCTTATGCTCATGGTGTCAGGAATAATGGCAATTATAAACTATCAACAAAGGCAGAGACTTTGGCAAAAATTCTTAAAGGCAAAGGATTTACAACTGCTGCATTTGTTTCATCTTTTACAGTGGATTCCCGTTTTGGTATAGCACAGGGATTTGATCATTATGACGATAAACTCAGCAAAGACGGAAAACTTAAACAATTTGGTTCTGAACGAAATGCCAAGGACACATCCGAGGCATGCTTTACATGGTTGAATAATAATTATGAAAAACCCTTTTTTGTCTGGTTGCATTTTTTTGATGCACATTTTCCATACGCTCCACCACCACTATTTAAAGAAAAATTTACTGACCCTTATGATGGAGAAATTGCCACTATGGATTATCAGATTGGAAAATTACTCTCCTTATTAAAAGATCTGGATATACAGAAAAACACTCTGATTGTCATTGCAGGCGACCATGGCGAAGCTTTTGGAGAACATAAGGAAATGGGACATCAAATTTTCTGTTATGAAGAAAATATCAGAGTACCTCTTATTTTTAATATTCCGGGCATAAATAAAGCAGGTATAAGGAACTCGCAAAGAGTTAGTCTGATTGATATTATGCCCACTGTTCTAAATGTTCTTAAGCTCGACATACCATCACATATTCAGGGTCAGACATTAAATCCAGTTCTTAATGGTAAACAAATCGTTAAAAAAAACATTTATTTTGAATCTGTATTTCCAAGTGAATTAATGGGTTGTGCACCGGTAAAAGGAATTATTTCAAATAATTATAAATTAATCAAGGTTCCAAGAGGTGAGTTATTTAACCTAAGCAAAGACCCTGTAGAAATGACTAATCTATACAAATCAGAAACCAGCAAGGTAAAAAAATTAAAATATCAATTGTTTTCACATCTAAACGCAAAACCTGCCTATTTTACTAAGCAGAGACAAATTAATGCATCAGAGAAAAAACAACTTGCAACACTTGGATATCTTTCAGCCTCATCATCAGTAAAAAGTAAAAAAAGTAATATCGACGCTAAAGACCGTGTTGAAGCCTATCTTTATTTTTCAAAAGGAAATAATGCCCTCGCAGCAGGAGAATTAGCAATTGCACAAAAAGCTTACCAGAGGGCGATTGAAATGAAACTTCATATTGCACCTGTTTATGCAAAATTAGCTATGGTTTATAAAAAACAAGAAAAAACTAGGGAAGCAGAAGAGTTACTTATAGAAGCAATAAAATACGACAAAAATGATGTAGGGCTAAAACTCGACTATGCAGGTTTACTGATAAAAACCAATAGACATCTAAGAGCAAAAGAATATCTTAATAGTATTGATAAAAACGACAGAATAGCTTTTGATGCTGAAATTCAGGTTTTACTTGGTAGTATCTCTGAAATACAAAAGGAATATAAAACTGCAATAAAACATTATAATAATGCCCTTGATATTGAACCATCTAATACATTATTGATAAAAAAATTAATCAACCTTAATTATAAATTTGAAAATCTTGACAATATAATTATTCTCTATCTCAAATTAGAATCATTAATACCTGATGAGATTGGTATCATCAAGGGACTGGCTGTTCTTTATGGACAAGTTGGGAAATTTACTCAATCTGAAAAATATTTCAAAAAAGCTTTTAGTCTCAGTAATAATCCTATGTTGTTCTTTGATCAGGCAGTAATACTTAGTCTTAAGAAAGATTATAATGGAGCAATTATAAGTATCAAGAGGTTTCTTGAATTATCTAAAGACAGTCATCCTCAAAAAGAACTTGCAAAAAAACTACTAAAAGAATATCAGAGGTTATTAAACTTAATAAAAAACTAAAATATGTATAGGTCGCTTCCGATGATACCTACTTCGCTAACGAAAAAAATTGTGCTCAATTTTTTCCTCCGAGTCCTCAGTCGTTCAGACATTCTTCACTCCCTGCGGGGCACGCTACACAGGAAATCTCCTCACGCTTAAAATGTTATGTATTTTAAATAAATTACAAACAGAGCTTAGGCATAAGTGTCAACTAATGTACCCTGATTGGTTTTGAAATAATTTAGTATATTATTTAATGAATTGAATTTGTCGTAGAAATTATTTTTCATTTCGCTTGCATCTATTTTTTCATCTTTATCTTTGTCAATCTCTGCAAAAAGAGTTTCGTCTAATTCCCCTTCTTCAGCATTTAAAACACCATCACCATCTTCATCACTTTCTGAAACATATTCATCTATTTTTTCATTTAAAAAACTTTCAATTGCAGACGATGCGCCACGATTGCTTGAAAAAGTTGTCTCTAATGAATTATATAATGTCATTGCACTTCTAGTTCGAGGGTTTTTATCTAAAAATTCATCCTTTAATTCTTTAACATCAACGTCAAAACCTGTTTTTTCTTTAAATTCTTCAAATATTTGATTAAGGGTAGAGTTTAGTGGGTTTTTGTCTTTAAATGGGATAAAACCAGATTTTTCAATTAATTGGATACCACCAACATAATCATTTGAGTATGGTGTTACAGCATTACTGCTCAACTGACTCGAATAAGTACTTGCAATATCCATAATTTTTATCTTCCAATATATTTATAATACAAAAAAAGATTAAATTCAACAAAATTTCAAAAAAATTATTTTTTTTCTAAAGTTTTTGAGTTTTATGCCGTTTGGTAAAAAAAGGCAGAGAGGCAAGTAGGCAAAGAGGCAAAGAGTTCAAGACCTAATAGAAGCCTAATAAGATATCTTACAAGCCTTTACTCCTTGCCTCTCTGCCTACTTGCCTAATCTCTTCTAAGCTCTTAATCAACTCATCAAGAAATACATCATAATTTTCAAATCTAAAAGACAATGTTTTATCCTCTTCAAACTTTGGAGCATAATTTTTGACAAATTGTTGAGAAAAATTGATTTTGTTTATATCTAAGTCTGAAAAGTTTAAGCTTATTTTCTTAATACCTATATCAACTCTTTCACAATTAAATTGCTTTGAAAGAAGTTTAACCTTACCAATATAAAATATTTTTTCAGTTTCTATTCCTGGAGTTCCATAAATATTTGAAATATTTTCCTTTATTTTTTCAATGTCTGAAAATGAACTTGCTTCTGCAATTTCTGAATAAAACCTCATTCTTTCCTGACTATTTTCTATATACCCTTTATCAATAGCATAAGTAAAGTTCACATTGATACGACCTTCCCACTCTTTCTGTTTCTCTCCTTTTAGTTCCTCAATTGTTCTCTTTAACATATTATTATAATACTCAAAACCAAGAGCCTCAATGTGACCATGCTGTTTATTACCAAGTAATGCACCTGCACCCCTAAGTTTCAAATCATATTCAGATATTTTAAAACCCGAACCAATACTTGAAAACTCTCTTATTCCTTCAAGTCTTAACTGAGCCTTTTCTGTCAGGTTTTCACCTTTAACCAAAAAATACGCGTATGCCTGTCGCTTTCCACGCCCTATTCTTCCCCTGAGTTGATATAATTGTGTTAAACCAAAATTATCAGCATCAATAATTATCATAGTATTAACCCTTGTAATATCAATCCCATTCTCTATTATCGTTGTCGAAAGCAATACATGATGTACGCCTTTAATAAAATCAGACAGATTTTTATTAATTTCTTCTGGCCTCATCTTTGCGTGAATTACACCTATTGATATGTCTTCTATCCAGGTATTAAGCTCTTCTTTGAATGAGTAAAGTTTTTTAATTGAATTATAGACTATAAAAACTGCACCATCTCTTTTCACTTCATTTAATATTGCTGAAATTATAATTTTCTTTGAATATTTCCCAATATAGTTTTTTATTGACATTCTGCCCGGTGGTGGTGTTGCAATTGTTGAAATATCTGCCAATCCTGCAAAAGATAAAGACAAGGTTCTTGGTATCGGAGTTGCTGATAAATTAAGAACATCAATAGATTCTCTATTCTTTTTTATTTTTTCTTTTTGAAATACACCAAACCTCTGCTCTTCATCTACAATAAACAAACCAAGCCGTTTAAATTCAACAGATTTTGATATTATTGAATGTGTCCCAATCAATATATCGACCTTCCCATTTTTAACATCTTCTATAGTTTGTTTTTTTTCTTTTGTTCCAACCATTCTTGATAATTTATTTATTTTTAATGGAAAGTCCTTTAAACGCTCTTGAAAAGTTCTATAATGCTGGTCAGCAAGAATTGTTGTTGGACAGAGTACTGCAACTTGTTTGCCCTCAATTACAACACGAAATGCAGCACGAATTGCAACCTCGGTTTTCCCAAAACTAACATCACCGCAAACAAGCCTTTCCATTGGATGTGGTTTCTCCATATCCAAAAGTACCTCTTTAATTGTTGTCTTCTGGTCCGGCGTTTCTACAAAAGGAAACGAATCCTCTAATTTTTGCTCCATATCCTTATCACCATAATACGAGTTACCTTTTATTGATTTTCTTAATGCATAAATATCCAGAAGATCTTTTGCAAACATAATAATACTTTTTTTTGCCCTTGATTTTTTAAAACTCCATGTTTTTCCTCCAATTTTATCTAATTTTGGAGGTGCTCCCTGAAATGATGAATATTTTGTCAATACATCGGCATCATAAGTTGGGACGTATAGAATGTCCTTATCTGCAAACTCAATTTTCAAAAACTCCTGTTCATTTTTCCCTGTTTTCAACATAAAAAAACCGGCAAATATTCCAACACCGTGCTTTTCATGGACTATATATTCACCAATAATTATTGAATTTGAAAGATCTTTTTTAAGATAAGAACTTTTAGAAATATTTTTCTTGAAAATTAATTCTTTATCTGTTAAGAATAAAGATTTTGTTAATACATTTTCAAATGAAAAGGGAATGGTTTCTTCAATTAATGTAAAGAATAAACCCTCTTCTCTAAATTTATTGATTATTTTTTTGTTTTTTGAAAATACAAATAAATTTCTTCTATTTTGATTTTTTAATTCTTCAATATTTGTCTCATTAAAATCATTTAGATTCTGTTTTGATTTTATTAATTCAAGATTACTATCATCATATACAGATGTAATATTCAAAAAGCCATTTCTATATAAATTATACTTAAATATTTTCTTAGGTTCAGGCAAACTTTTATCTTCATCAAGCAAAAACAGTTTTTCATAATTCTTTATTAAACCTGAAAATTCATCCATAATTATATCAATATCTGAAACAATTATTTTATTATCAGGTATTATATCCGTAATATATTTCAAGCCTTTCTGATTATAATAATTTGAATATTTATTATTATTAAATATATCTCCTGACGGAATTGAACATTTTTTTATAGAACCTATTGATGCTCTGGATTCTATATCAAAGAGAGTAATTGCTGACACTTCATTTCCAAACAATTCAATCCTGACAGGCTCCTCAAATCCGGGCGGAAATATGTCAACAACTCCCCCTCTTTTTGCCATTTCTCCTACATTTTCAACAAATGAGACAAACCTATACCCCGATGTAACCAGTTCAGATAGTAAAAGGTCTCTTTCTATTTTGTCTCCAAGTTGAAGTCTTATAAAAAGATCTGAACAATTTTTAGGATCATCACATTTTATATTCAATGCCGCAAGACTTGTTATTATGACAATCTGCCTGTCTTCGTTAATAGCATTAATAATATCATTTTTTTCAATATAAAAATCATGCTCAAGTTGATTTGAAATATACGGATCCCCAAAGGGCAAACTATATGTAATTATTTGTATTTTTTTTGAAAAAAAACCAAACCATTTTTCAAGTTTAATTTTCAGCTCATATAGATTAGCATTTTCTCGATTAACCCAGATAATATTTTTTTTACTCTTTATCGCAGACCCAGAAATTGCAAGCTCAATAAATTCTTTAGGGATTTGCAAATCCTTTTTAAAAGACGTATCAAAAGATAATTTTTGAAGTGTCTCCTCAGAAAATACTTTATTAATTAATGTTTGCATTTATTTATTTCCTTAATACACTGTAGGGGCAGACCTATGTGTCTGCCCTGTTCTCCTTATATGTCTGCCCTGTTCTCCTATTAAATATTTAGATGTTTTTATATTTACTAAAACAGGGCGAACACATAGGTTCGCCCCTACATTTTTTGCAAATTCTAACATCTTATGTTGTCCTAATTTTCATTATATACTTCAATATTTCTTCTCTACTATTTAATTCGCCTAA
>JAOZTV010000172.1 GCA_029939015.1 Candidatus Aminicenantota bacterium | reverse complement strand
TTTTTTACGTTAGTGAAAGAGATATCACCGGAAGCGACATTAAACAAATTATTTTTTGGAGCAGGTTCCTCCCTTTGTACTATAGGGACAACTACTGCAAATTCCTTTATCCTTGTCTTTTTTAATGATTATCCTTATAAGTTTGTAAATAGTTATATATACAGCTATAGATACTATTATTAAAACTAAAATTTCCTGTAATCCCATTTTATTCATTTACGACACAAACATACTTCCTATCTGGTAAATCAAAAATGCAAATATCCATGCTATTGTCGTTGAATAAACGGCTGTAAAAACTGCCCATTTCCAACTTCCAGATTCTCTTTTGATAGCTGCAATTGCTGCAACACAGGGAAAATATAATAGTATAAATACCATAAAGCCAAATGCTACGAGTGGCGTGAATACCTGTTGTCCTTTTTTCTTCCCTGTCTTGTATCTATGAGCTTTCAGTCTGTTTATTAAAGAGGCAGTATTTCCCTCTGCATCTAGATCTGTTTGATAAAGAACCCCCATAGTACTTACTACTATTTCTTTTGCAGCAATACCTGTGATAATGCTAATTGCAATTTTCCAGTCAAAACCAAGTGGTTTTATCATAGGTTCTATGAATTTTCCAAGCTTACCAATATATGAATTTTCTTGTCGTTCGCTCTCTTTTTTTAATTCTAAAGATTTTATTTTCTGAGTTAAAATTTGATTAGAAATTTTACTGTCTTTATTTAGCATTTCTATTTTTTTATCATAATTTATCAAGTAGTTAGTTTCTCTGGGGTAATATCCTAATGCCCATATTAATATTGATGAAACAAGAATAATTGATCCCATTTTTTTTAAATATTCAGAGCTATTACCCCATATATGTTTTAAAGTTGACTTAATGGTTGGAAATCTGTATGGTGGAAGCTCCATAACAAATGGAATGTCTTTTTCCTTAAATAGTGTTTTCTTAAATACGATAGCCATCGATAATGCAACAATTACTCCAATAAAGTATATTGAAAAAAGTACTGTACCTGAATTATTAGGGAAAAAAGCACTTATTAATAGTACATAGACCGGAAGTCTTGCACCACATGACATAAATGGATTTACGAGCATTGTAACCATTCTGTCATTTCGGCTCTCTATTGTTCTTGTTGTCATAATTGCAGGGACATTACAACCAAAGCCCATAATCAAGGGTATGAATGATCTTCCATGTAAGCCAAATTTATGCATTATTTTATCCATTATAAAAACAACTCTTGCCATATATCCTGTGTCTTCAAATAATGAAATAAAAAAGAATAATAGAACAATATTAGGAAGAAAGACAATAACCCCTCCTATACCTCCTATTATTCCATCAATTAATAGATCTTTGAAAACTCCTTCTGGCATATAAGTTGCTATAGAGTTTGAGAAGAAACTGACAAAACTTTCAAGCCAGTGCATAGGGTATTCTCCTATTGAAAATGTAACCTGAAACATTAGCCACATACTTAGTAGAAAAAATGGAAACCCAAAAGCTTTGCTTGTGATAATAGTATCAATTTTATTAGTAACTTCTCTTCTGTCAATAGCACCTGATTTATATGTTTCTTTTAATGCACCTGATATAAATCCATACTTTGAGTCTGTTATAAGGGTTTCGCTATCATCGTTTAATAATGTCTCAAGCCTATTGATTTCTTCGGTAACTTTGATATTGATTTGCTTGAAATTTAAACAATTTTGGTATATGAGTTTTATCGTGTCGTTATCCTTTTCAAGTAGTTTTATTGCAAGGAATCTTGTAGAAATTCTATCATAAAAATCCTGATTTTCAGTTTTTCTAATTTCATCCTGGATAGAAGTTATTGACAGTTCAATGTTTTTTCCATAATTAATATGAACATGTCTTACAGTATCATCTCTATCTTTATATACTTCAATGGCTCTTTTGAAAAGTTCTTTGATCCCTTTGCCTTTTGTACTTATTGTTGGAATAATAGGGCATCCTATCATTTCTCCTAATGATATATAATCGAATTTATCACCTTTTAATAAAAGTTCATCATACATATTTAATGCAATAATAACCTTGATATCCATATCGATAAGTTGAGTTGTCAGATATAGATTTCTTTCTAAATTGGAAGCATCAATGACATTTATTACTATGTCTGGTAGTTCCTTTTGTATATGTCTCCGAACAAATAATTCTTCTGGTGAATAAGCTGATATAGAATATGTACCAGGAAGATCAACTACATTAAATTTATACCCATCTAAGTTATAGGTTGCTATTTTTGAACCTATGGTAACTCCACTATAATTACCAACTCTTTCCTTTGAACCGGATGCATAATTAAAAAAGGTTGTTTTACCACTATTAGGGTTTCCAACAAGAGCTATGTTAATTTCTTTGTTTTTAAAACCGTTTCCTATTTTTTCTTTCCCTGTGATAAGTCCTTCATAATTATTCTCTGGCTTTTTGTTTGTTGTTGAAATTTCTATTAAATCAGCTTCGCTTTTTCTTAACATTACACTATAGCCGAGTATATTGTACTCAATTGGATCCATAAGAGGTGCAAATCTTGTAACTGTTATTTCTTTACCTGCTACAAATCCCATTTCAATTATTCTTTTTCTAAAGGCACCTCTTCCTCTTACCTTTGTGATAAAAGCACTTTCGCCCTGTTTTAAATCGGATAATAACATAAAAATCTCCCAAAAAGTTAGCCGAGACTAACAAAAAGATTTTACTCTTAAAAATAAATAATGTCAATATTTCCTTGACTTTTTAATTTCTATGGTGTAAATTAAATGTAAGGAGAAAAAAGAAGGTATGGAGACAGTATTTAGTAAGTCAAAAATGACAAGTAAGGGGCAATTGACGCTTCCTAAAAAAGTCAGGGATTATCTTGATGCAAAGATAGGGGATAATATAATTTTTGAGCTTATTAATGAAAAACTTATTATTAAAAAGTATGAAGGAATAGAAAAATATTTTGGTACACTTCCTGTCAATATAAAAGAGAAGGATATTTAAAGTGAAATTTGCCGTTGACACTTCTTTTCTTATTGGTTTATTTACATCGGATAAAAAAATGTTGTTAGCAAAGGATTTATTTTACAAATTAAAAGAAAAAAGGGAAAAGGTCTTTGTACCAATTCAAACTATTAGTGAAGTTGTTGAAGTACTTGAAGATAAGTATAAACTTAATCGTCAGACAATTTATAATTATATTATTGCAATATTAAGTAATTATGTTTTTTATATAGAAAAGGGTGATTTCTTTTATAGAGTTATAGAACTCTATAAGAAAAACCCATCAATTAATATAAAAAAAATAATGATTGCAGAAGAAACCAGAGATAGAAAAATTAATAAGATAATAACAATGGATAAAAGTTTTGAAAAACTTAATATATCTATTATTAAAAATATATAAAAAGGGAGGAGTTATGAGCGATAAAAATTTAAGAAATGTTCTTGATGAGGGCGGTTATATTGATTATCGTAATATTTTCAAAGATCTTGAAAAAGTGGATGAAGAGGTTTTTGAGATTGAAAATATCGATTGGGACGAACCTGAATCTGAACTACCTGACTGGATTAAAAACAAATGGAAAAAATATGATATGAAAAATTGGAATAAGGAATAAGCCTGAATATTCAGGCTTATTCTTTATTTAGTATTACTTTTTTTTACTTTTACTGTTAAATCCGTATTGGAAGTTAATATAGAAAATATTATTAGCTACATCTACGAGTTCTTCGTTTCTTAATAGATAGTTCACCTGATATTTGATACCTTTTCCTGCAAAATAATTGAGTCCAATAGAGAAATTAGTAAATTTTTCTCCACCATCTTTAGGAGTAACAAAATCATATCTTATAATAGGTTCAAACTTTTTGTTTAATTTATAACCAAATACTGCAACCATTCCGTTATATTCAATGCCACCATTGTCTCCACCAATATATTCAAGTTTGAAATTTATACCATTTTTTTTATAAAAAAGATGAGCTCCATAAGAACTTCTCTTATATTCAACACTTGATGAATTAGTTGCAGTGCTACTGCCAAAAAAACCACCTAATTTTAGTCCTGCCATTGGTTTTGCTTCAAGTCTGCTCCATATTCCTAAACCACTTGCTTCATTAATATGTGATGTAGCTTTAATACTTGGTAGAAAAATGTTATTTGCTACAGGGTTTGCAAGCATTAGAGCATAATAAAGTTTTCCATCCATTAATTTACCATGTGCCTGAACACCAAATGCTCTGTATCCGTGTAAGGCGCTTCCACCAGCCCAGACCATTGTGATAGGTGCTCTTTCAACAAGATCTAATGCTCCTGATGAAGTAAGTGCTCCTGAAACTGCTCCTGGTGCAGCAAATTTTCCCATTTTTAATGAGAATTGATTTGAAAACTTATACTCAATAAATGCATCAAATAAATTAGGTGTTGCTCCCTTATCAAATGCAACATGAAAACCCCATTTAATGTTTTTACCAAAAGTTCCATAAGGGATAAATCTTACTCTCTTATTTGCAAATCCCATTGCACTGCCGTTATCAGCAGCTTGATCTGCATAAGAAAACCAGTTCTGAATAAGTCCTTTAAAATAAACATTCCCCGCACTCAGTGTAACAACTGAGAACAATAATACAAGTGTTAATACAAAAATTTTCTTCATTAATTCCTCCTATTTAGTGTTTATGCCTATATCATTTGATATAGATTATAAAAAATTATAATAATAAACAAAATAAAAGTCAATTAAAATTAAATTATTTTTTAAACTTTTTTTTCCTTTTCTAAATTATTTCTTGATTTAGTTTTTGAATTATTGTAATATTGTTTATAAATTGAATAAATTAGAAGGAGAATAATAATGTTTGATAAAAGTATTTATGAAGAAAGAAGAAAGAATTTAAGAAAAAAGATAAAGAGTGGATTAGTATATTTGCCTGGCAATATTGATAGCCCAATGAACTACAGGGCTAATCAACTTCCATTTCGCCAGGATAGTAGTTTTCTTTATTTTTTTGGTATTGACAAACCCGGTTTTGCAGGTTTGATAGATGTTGATAATAATAAGGACTATCTATATGGTAATGATTTTGACATAGATGATGTTATCTGGATGGGGCAGATGCCAACAGTATCAGATTTAGGCAAAACTATAGGTGCAGAGGGAATTGGAGAGAAAGTAAAACTTGATAATGTTTTAAAATCTGCTATTAAAGGAGGTAGAAAAATTCATTATCTGCCACCATATAAGGCTGATATTGTAATTGAAATTGAAAGAGTATTGGGTATAAAAACTTCTTTTGTAAATGATTTTGTATCCGAGGAATTAATTAAGGCGATTATTGAATTAAGGGATATTAAAACTGATATTGAAATAGCTGAAATGGAAAAAGCACTTGATATTTCTTATGAAATGTTATCTATGATTATGTCAAAGGCTAGGGCTGGTATTATTGAACAGCAGTTAGTTGGGAAAATGGAAGGAATACTTTCTCAAAGAGGAAGTCATTATTCATTCCCAATAATATTGACAAAAAATGGAGAGACTCTTCATAATCACAATCATAGTAATGTACTTGAAAACGGTGACTTATTACTTGTTGATTCAGGGGCAGAATCTCCTGAATACTATGCATCAGATATAACAAGGACTTTTCCAGTAAGTGGAAAATTTACCGATAAACAGAAAGCAATCTACCAAATTGTTCTTGATGCTCAAATGGAAGCCATCAAAGAAATTAAACCTGGGGTCATGAATAAAACACTTCATTTAATTGCAGCTAAGGTAATTGCATCAGGTTTAAAGAATTTAGGCTTTTTAAAAGGAAATATTGATGATATAGTTGCAAATGGAGCTCATGCACTTTTCTTTCCTCATGGACTTGGACACATGATAGGACTTGATGTGCATGATATGGAAAATTATGGAGAAAATTTTGTTGGTTATACTGGTGGTTTAAAAAGAAGTGAACAATTTGGACTGGCATTTTTAAGACTTGCTAAAGAATTAAAAACGGGAAATGTGATTACTATTGAGCCTGGAATATATTTCATTCCTGATTTAATTAAACAATGGAAGGCTGAAAATAAGTTATCTGAATATATTAACTATGAAAAGGCAGAAGAGTATATTGGATTTGGTGGTATTAGAATAGAAGACGATATTCTTGTAACAAAAAATGGTCATAGGGTATTGGGTAAGGCTATTCCTAAGACTGTTGAAGAGATTGAAAGTATAATGGGTACAAGATAGAGGCAATAGGGAATAGGCAGAGAGGCAGGGAGTAAGGGATTAAAGATGAGATGAAGCAATAAGGGAATAGGGAATAGGCAGAGAGGCAGGGAGTAAGAGATTGGAGATGAGATGAAAAGTATTAAGTTTTATTTTATATTATTAATACTACTCTTTGTTACTATGTGTAAAGTTGTTGAAGAGGAACAAATACCTGAGGAAGAGCTTGAAACTGAAATCAATGTTTCTTTGAGTAGTAAGATTGATAGTGTACAACCATTTACCGGTATTGTTATATGGGAGGATTCTCCTCATGCTTCAATAGATGCTATCCAACTTGAATTTTCTTATATGCTTTATAATGATATTGTAAGTTCAAAAGGTGCATATAACTGGACAAAGGTAGAAAGGGTATTTAATAAAATTGTAGCAAATGGACATCAGGCGATATTGAGATTCAGATTTACTTATCCAGGATATAAAACGAGTGTTCCAGATTATATTAAGAATAATAAGGGATATAATGAGACAAAGGCAAAGAGTGAGGGATTGACTACTTATTTTCCAGA
>JAOZTV010000496.1 GCA_029939015.1 Candidatus Aminicenantota bacterium | reverse complement strand
CGTCATACATATTTATTACAAAAAGCCCAAAACGCTTTATGTGCAAGTGTTTGCAGAGGAATACTGTTTTTATTATATTTTTTTAACGGTTTGCTATTGACAATGTCACGGCAATAATGTACCATAATATATGGAAAGCAAAAACTACTTCACAAAACCCAAATTAATAAAACAAAAGCAATACGAAGCCCTAAGGTCGTTCTTTGTTGATGGATTGCCAGCTAAAACAGTTGCTGAAAAATTTGACTATACTTTATCTGCATTCTATTCATTGATTGCAAATTTTAGAAAATCTCAAAAAAATGCTTCAGAGTTATATGATCAATTTTTCAAAATCAAAAAAAAAGGAAGAAAAGAAAAACCGGAGAAGAGTAAGATAATATCTGTAATTATAGAAATGAGAAAGAAAAACCTTTCTGTCCCTGACATAAAGGTTTTATTAGATTCAAAAGGTTTTGACATATCTGAAAAAAGCGTGTATTTGATCTTAAAAAAAGAGGGGTTTGCAAGGCTTCCGAGAAGGTCTAAACAATTCAAACCTGAATTACCAAAAATGAAAGCTGAGAAAAGCATATCTATAGATATCTCAGCGGAAACATTCAGCACTAACTTAGGTGGTGTTTTCTGCTTTCTTCCATATTTACAAAAATATAACATACTTAAGGTTATTTCAAAATCTTCTTATCCATCAACAAAAACAATTAAAAACACATCGGCAATTCTGGCGTTTTTAGCATTAAAGCTATCTAATATGAGGCGTTATAGTGCAGATGATTTATGGTGTATGGACAGAGGACTTGGATTATTCGCGGGTATGAATGTTCTGCCCAAAACTGCCTGGTTCAGTTCTTATTCAAGTCCAATAACAAGAGAAATGAACATATCATTTCTAAAAGAATTGCACAAAATATGGATAAAGAATGAACTTTTATCAGACACATCAAACCTCGATTTCGTAACTGTTCCTTATTGGGGTGATGGTTCTCATCTTGAAAATAATTGGTCAGGCAAAAGAAGACAGTCAATGCCAAGTATGTTAGCTGTGTTAGCTCAAGATCCAGACTCTGGAATTATTGATTATGGAAATACAGATGTTATGCATAAAAATGAAAGTGCTGTTGTTTTGGAATATCTTGATTTTTATAGATCAGATCAATCAGACAATCAAAAATTAAAATATCTTGTCTTTGACAGTAAGTTTACAAATTATGAAAATCTTAATATTATTGATGAAAGAGATGTCAAATTTGTAACTATAAGAAGAAGAGGCAAAAACATTGTAAAGGAAATCGAGTCAATTCATAGTGAATCTGTAAAAAAAGTTCGTGTAAAAAATGCTAATATGAAAGGCAGAACACTATATGTAAATGATAGAAATATTATTTTAAAGGGGTATCATAATAAAAAAGAAATTCGACAAATATCTATTACCGGACATGGAAAAATAAAGCCGGCTCTTATTATAACAAATGATTTTGACCTTAAAGTTGAGGATATTGTAAGGAAGTATAGCAGGCGATGGCTTGTTGAAAAAACTATTGCTGAACAAACAGATTTTTTCCATCTTAACAGGATCTCTTCCTCAATGGTAATAAAGGTAGATTTTGATCTCACTATGACGATATTGGCTCATAATTTATACAGATTATTTGCTTTAGATTTAGATAGATATTCTCATTTGTCTGATGTTAAAATATTTGAAAAATTTATTGCTAATAGTGGAACTATTGAAATTACAAATAACAGTGTTAATGTAAAACTAAAAAAGAAAAGAAATCTGCCTACATTATTATCGGTGATGGAAGAAAACAAAAATATTAAAATTGCATTATTGAAAAATAAAAATATTGCTTTTTCTGCTTTGAATCATTCTTGATTTTGGGGGCATTTGTTTACCGTGAAAATCTATG